>DAOVVO010000106.1 GCA_030637135.1 Nitrospirota bacterium | reverse complement strand
ATTTCCGTCTTTGCAAAACGTTTTTTAATTCTTTCGCTTTATTCATGCTCACTAACAATAATCAGTATAGCATATTATATAGTTTTTCAAGATAAATAAAAGAAAAGAGAGGGGGCAGATTTTTTGTCTGCCCCCTTCACTGTAGTCATTCTATGCTCTCTGCCTTGTCTTTTAATACATCCCTTCCATACCCATTCCGCCGCCTGGCGGCATTTTAGGGGCCTTTTCTTCCTCTGGCAAATCAGCAACCAAAACGCTGGTTGTAAGCATGAGGGCTGCAATGGATGCTGCATTCTGGAGGGCAGTCCTTGTAACCTTTGTCGGATCAATGATACCGCTCTTCATCATATCGACATATGTCTCCTTCTCAGCATCAAACCCGTAGTTCTTGTTGTCGTTGTTTTTTACTTTTTCAACAATTACAGAACCTTCAAGCCCGCTGTTTTCTACAATCTGCCGAATCGGCTCTTCGAGCGCCCTTTTTGTCAATTCCACGCCGATCTGCTCATCTCCCTCAAGCTTCATTTTCCCTAAAGCAGGGATACATCTGAGCAGTGCAACCCCACCGCCCGGAATAATCCCTTCCTCAACGGCAGCCCTTGTTGCATGAAGCGCATCCTCAACCCTTGCTTTTTTCTCCTTCATCTCTGTTTCTGTTGCAGCACCGACGTTAATGACCGCAACCCCTCCAACAAGTTTTGCAAGGCGTTCCTGAAGTTTTTCTTTATCATAATCTGATGTGGTTTCTTCAACCTGTGTCTTTAGCTGCTTTACGCGACCTTTGATCTTTTCCGGGTCACCCGCGCCTTCAACAATCGTTGTATTCTCTTTATCAATATTTATTTTCTTCGCCTTCCCGAGGTCATTTACCTTTATGGACTCAAGCTTTATGCCGAGGTCCTCAGATATCATTGTACCGCCCGTAAGGACCGCTATATCCTCAAGCATTGCCTTTCTCCTCTCACCGAAGCCGGGAGCCTTCACAGCACATATCTGGAGGGTACCGCGAAGTTTATTCACAACAAGGGTGGCGAGCGCCTCGCCTTCAATTTCCTCTGCAATGATAAGAAGGGGTTTCCCCATCTTGGCAGTTTGCTCAAGTATTGGAAGGAGATCCTTCATGGCACTTATCTTTTTCTCGTGAATAAGCAGGAAAACATCTTCGAGAACACATTCCATTCTGTCCGGATCAGTTATAAAGTAAGGAGAGATATATCCCCTGTCAAATTGCATTCCTTCAACAACCTCCAGGGTTGTCTGCATACTCTTTGCTTCTTCAACCGTAATAACCCCGTCTTTCCCTACCTTATCCATTGCTTCTGCTATAAGGTCTCCTATTGAAGGGTCATTGTTTGCTGATATAGTGCCTACCTGTGCAATCTCTTTCTTGTCCTGCACCGTCCTACTCTGCTTTTTCAGATCTTCTACAATAATACTTATTGCCTTTTCTACTCCCCTCTTGACATCCATGGGGTTTGCACCGGCGGCAACATGTTTAAGCCCTTCCTTATAAATCGATTGTGCAAGCACTGTAGCGGTAGTTGTTCCGTCACCAGCCACATCCGAAGTCTTGCTTGCAACCTCACGCACCAACTGAGCACCCATGTTTTCATAAGGATCTTTCAGCTCAATCTCTTTTGCTACTGTTACCCCGTCTTTGGTAATAGTCGGCGCACCGAACTTTTTGTCAAGAATCGCATTTCTTCCTTTCGGACCAAGCGTCGCCTTAACGGCATCGTTTAAGATATTTATGCCGTTTAGGATTTTTTTTCTTGCTGTCTCATCAAATACTAACTGCTTTGCCATTTTCTCCTCCTTACATACAGAACGTGATTTATTGTTTTTATTTTTCCACTGTTCCTAAGATATCATCTTCTTTGATAATGAGATATTCAACGCTATCCATGGTAATCTTAGAACCAGAATATTTCTCAAACAAAATGACGTCTCCTAATTTTACATCCATTTTCTGAAGTTTGCCGTCATCTGTTATCCTTCCGGGCCCAACAGCGATTATCTCCCCTTTTTGAGGCTTTTCTTTCGCAGCCTCAGGAATGTACAGCCCTCCTGCACTTTTTTCAGCTTCTTCAGAATACTTGACCAAAACCCTGTCTCTCAGCGGTTTAAACTTCATAAGCATCTCTCCTTTCCTTTAAAAAAATTTATTGAAATTTAAGGGAACAACTATTAGCACTCACCTGAGGCGAGTGCTAATATACTATTAATGAATGTTTAAAACAAGGCTCTAAAAAGCCAGAAAAAAGCAACTATACTCAAAATATAGCATTTTTAGCCAAATAAATAGTTTTTTCTCAAAAATGCTCGGTTTTTAACCAAAAAACAGCAATAAATCAGACATTAATTTTAATAAACTACATTACAAACCCTTCAAGATTCCCTGTCCAGAAGTTTCGGGTCGGGTTCGACCCGTACCGATACAGCGGGGAGTTTAATTTATTCAGTTATTCAGTCATACCGTTATTCAGTCATACCGTCTTTTCCTTACTAAAAAAAACTTTATCATCAAAATGCCGAAAACAAAGCCCCCGATATGGGCAAACCATGCAACACCTCCCTGACCTGCAATCCCCTTGCTTATTATTCCGTTTATAAATTGTATTACTATCCACAACCCTATCACGAACAATGCAGGGAGCCGAACAACCTGAACAAAAAACCCCAGGAAAATAAGGGTATGCACTCTTGCCTTCGGAAAAAGCAGCAGGTACGCCCCGAGAATCCCGGATACCGCACCGCTTGCACCTATCATCGGAAGCATTGAAGAAGGTTCTGTTAATGCATGCGCATATGCTGCTGCGGCACCGCAGAGCAGATAAAATATAAAAAATCTCATGTGACCTAATTTATCCTCAATATTATCCCCAAAAATCCAGAGATAGAGCATATTTGTACCGAGATGGAGAAGTCCGCCGTGCATAAACATAGATGAAAAAACAGTTACAACAGGGTGTACCGGCTGTGCAGTTTCAAAAGTCAAAAGAAAACGCGGGACTGCCCCGTAAGCAAATACCGCATGCCTGGGGTCTGAAGGATACGTCATCTGCAGTATAAAGATTACCGCGTTTAGTACAATCAATGATATTGTAAAAAGGGGAAACCTGCGTGTGGGGTTATCGTCTCTAAAGGGAATCATTTACGCCGGCATCTCTCACAACGGATTTCGGTTATTTCAAATGTTCTATTGATTGAATGTATTCTCTCCATCTGTTTAAACTATCATTATTTATAGAAACCTTCGGGAAAGGCACTTACTGAACCATACGTGAAATGAACCAAAAAAGTCGATTTTGTCAATTTATGGAAGAACTTGTCATACCCTCAATATGAAATAAAGTTTTGCTCTGTAAATAGGGAGCATGTAAATTCTCATTTCATTATTTTTCATGCCCCAATTGTCCCTGATTTTGATTCTATATATGCTATAATAATTTAAAAGGGGGCGACAGGCCTCGACGGGGGTTATGAGGTCTAAGCTGCATGCCGTGGCTCTGTCACCACGCCAGCCCTGAACCGTTACTGGTACAGGGTAAAAAGGCAGAAAAAAAACACAAAAGCCAACACTCAATTGGCCCTCGCCGCTTAATATAAAAGCGGCGCGCTTCCCTGGGAATGTCTGCGGCCCAGAAGAGGCGTCGACAAGCAGGCTGGCCCGAAGGTTTTTCCCCTGTCCTTTAGGTGAGATTTAAGGGGATGGGATTCAGGCAGGCCTTCTTACTGGCACACCTGATTCTGAAATCTAAATAAGTAAGATATGCATGTAGACGCTTGGATGTAGTGCTTCCGGACCCGGGTTCGAATCCCGGCGCCTCCACCATTAATTGGCTTTTCTTGTTATACTACACAAACAGTTCAAAATATAAACAGGTCGTCCCGGCACATTGAGAGGAAATTACAGTAACCAAATTACACATTGCAAATAAATTGCAAGATCCTGTATTAAGAAGCGGCAAAATCTCAATAACCAACTTGTTTCATTATTGGCTATTGTCTTTTTTTTGTTATAATTTAACTTTTGTCGGAATTGACTCGTTCCGGTGTGCTCGGAATCATGAAATTTGCTGTTCAATTCTCGTTTTTAAGAGATTCTTGAATGTGAGTACGGTTTAAAGGGCGGCTCAGACAGGGAACAAAATATGGCACATCCAAAAATTCTTGCAATGATCTTAGCCGGTGGCAGGGGCAAGAGACTGTTCCCGCTTACGTTTGAACGCTCCAAGCCCGCCGTTATGTTTGGCGGACGTAACCGCATCATTGATTTTGTTCTGAGCAATTTTATAAATTCCAAAATATTTTCGATTTATCTGCTCGTCCAATATAAATCACAGTCCCTGATAGACTATGTCAGGGAAAACTGGGGGTTTTCTTCT
>DAOVVO010000015.1 GCA_030637135.1 Nitrospirota bacterium | reverse complement strand
GGCTGTCGCCGGCTCCTGCTGAAACTCCGGTGGATAGCCCAGATGTTTGCGGATGTTGCGTCAGTATTGGATATCCATGACAACCATCACACCCAAATGAATCTACACCCCATAACGGGCTCTTGTACTGTCTTGTCTTAAAAACAAATCTCAGTTCATTTGCCTCATTCCATGGTTCTGTGTCATACAATAAAGGATAATCAGAATCGGGACCAGGGTTTAAGACAGGCAGAGGTATTTCTCCAAAAATAACTGGGTCAGTATCAGGAACCTTGGTTTCAAATTGAGGGCCGCTGTGGCAGTAAACGTTAGTGCATGTTCCGCCTACTGTATATTTCAAACCGAAGGTGTCGGTTTCAATTGTGTCACCCGGGGTATATGTTGCTTCAGAATTTTTTGCCTTAATTGAGTCAGCAGGTGCATGTGGGTTGAATAGTTCTATTTCAGCATCACCGCCGCCGCTGTTTGGAATTTCATTAAAATGGTTTGAACTGTCCAGAGGATGGCAGTTGCCGCAGTCCATTATATAAATAGCGCCTCCAGATGTTAAGTCTTCTGAGAAGTCTTGCGTTATTTTGGTACTCCCATACGCTGCTGTATCTTTGCCGACATCCGGTGTTAAGCCGTTATGAATAATGTGGCTTCCTGTCTGAGGTGGAACATCATGGCACTCACCACAAGCCGGTTTAAATCCCTCAATGTGTGGATGACATACCGTACAATCAGAACCGTCGTTATGTTCAGGTGTTGAACCATCCCTGCGGTGCCAATTTGTCTGTGTATGGCACATCTCACAGATATTTTCATTGTGAGGAGGACCATCAGCATATGACCCAGGGCCAGTTGATGAAGTAAGTTCTATAGACTCTTCAATATTAAGGCCGGTAACTGGATTATCAAAACATATGAAGTCCTTTATATACATGCCAAAATCCATCCCAAATATTACATCTGGCATTTCACTTGTATGCGGATTATGGCAGGTAGCACATTCCAGATCCCAGTCACCGTATCTATTTCCCACTACGGTTGAAGAATGCATCTTCACATTCGGTGCAGAACCAAATCCAAAGGGGAGAGGTTCAGGATATTGTTCCTTGATAACTCCATTGAGCGGATCTGATACGTCGTTTGGGTCAGCATGACAGCGCTGACACTGTGTCCTTATTTCGTCATTATAATCAGTCAGGTTATGACATTTACCGCATATAAAGTCATTATTGTCAGGATGCGGGGTGTCGTCGGGATTCAAAATTAACGCAAAATGACCATCATCCATGTCATCAACGACATCCCCGTGACATACCTGACAGTTAGGTTCCTGCGTTGATGTATTAAATACAAGGTCAGTCCGGTGATGATCATTCAATAAAAAGGGGTTGGAAATATGGCATACAAGGCAATTTCTTTCCACAATTATAACGATTTCGCCAGTACTGGTATCAACCGCATGGCATGACAAACATTCATATAATTCACCCGGGTTTCCAAAGGGGGCACTTGTTGGGTCCGGGATAACGGTACCTTCAAGGAGATGGTGCCTGTCTGGTAGATAAGTCGGATCAACAGGGATACCTGGCGGTGGGTTCTGGTTGTGGCAGAACCGACAGTCTTCTTCTACCAAATCGTTTAAGCCAAGATTGGCGAAACACTCGTCATTATTTGCTATCGTTTCTCCAGCTGTATAGGTAGTGCTTTCTACATAATCAACGCATTCGACTGTTACTCCTACAAAAGGATCACAGGTGTCACCGCCCCAGATACCGGCGGTACAGGTCTCAATGCCGGTATTACTATCACATTTGCCAAGACTACAAGTAGTCACCCTTGTCAGGTTCTCATCTACTGAGCCGTCACAGTTATTATCAAGACCATCACAGAGTTCAGCCGATGATGTTTCTGGCGTACAGGTATTACCCTCTTCACCATTAACGCACGTCGTC
Source organism: Nitrospirota bacterium (assembly GCA_030637135.1). Classification (GTDB taxonomy): domain Bacteria; phylum Nitrospirota; class Thermodesulfovibrionia; order UBA6902; family BMS3Bbin08; genus DAOVVO01. The sequence continues at coordinate 14,615 of DAOVVO010000015.1, read as the reverse complement.
TGACCGGTGGAGGCACATTCGCCCACACCACAGTTAGTTGCAGTCGGCACATAATCTTCATCTATCAGACCGTCGCAGTCATCATCTATTCCGTTACAGACATCCTCTGGTATTCCAGTAGGGATGCAACGTATGCACCCCTCACGGTCTCTTTTGTCCCTCCTTTTATCACAGTCATTATCTATTCCGTCTCCGCAAATCTCCTGAGCACCGGGATTTATTGAGGCGTCATTGTCGTCACAGTCTTTTTTACCGCATTCACCACGGCCAGTGTAATAGCCATCATTATCAGCGTCTGTACAATTAGACATGGATGTAGTCTTTCTTTTTGAACTCGCAAGAAGTTGCCAGTTAGTGTTGTTATACGACCCTAAGATACCAGAAGAATCTCCATAGTCTATGATGACCTCATCAATTTGAGTAACGATTTCAGTGCTTGCAAATAAAGCTGAAGGAAAATCTAACGGAGATAGAAAAAAGGATAACAGTATACAACATAATGCCGTTAAAAGAATTTTTTGGATATTCATATAAATCTTCCTTAAAGAGAAAGATAAAAAACTTTTTTAATTTTTATATTAAATGGATATAGAATTAACTGTTTTGATTTTGAACAGTTTATTACATTAATTTTAACTAATTTACTATTTACATTCAAGTTAGAATAAATACACATAGACATTCTTTAATAACTTTCTATATAGTGCTAAAATTTACAACAAATTGAATTGTAATAATATTTTCTTTAGGAGAGGCTTGAAATTACAGATAATTTCAAGCCTCTCCTATTTTTATATAAATAATGCATGCAAATTGTGTTCTAGCAAGAAATCTTTTAAAATCAAAGAGATTAAGTATAGCAGACCTTCTTAAAATGTCATGATGGCAATAATTATTGTCATTATGACAATGAATAATAAAGAGTTTCCTTTTATAAATTAGTTAAATAAGTGTATTTATTGAATATTTTATCTGATTATTTTTATTTATATTGAAAAAAGTCTATTGACAAAAAAACAAAACGGGAGGATTATGAGGTAACAACAACTATGTAAGCTCATGATGGCTTCCATAATATAAAAAAATTTATTTTCAAAAATTGTCTAATGAAATATCCTGGGTCTTACGTGAGAAAGGTGTATTAATAAGAATTGTATAACTTTTTAGAAGAAAGGAGAATGTATGATGCTTAAGACTTACGTAGTATTGATTTTTTTAGTTCTTGCTACAAGTATCCCTGTTGATGGTGAGGCACATGTCTATGTGGCGAATACATCTGCGAATACAGTATCTGTGATTGATGATATGAATAATTCGGTGATAGCTACTATAGATGTCGGCAAGTCACCTCTTGGTGTAGCAGCTAATCCTGCTACCAGGATGGTGTATGTAGCAAATAAGGGGGACAATACTGTCTCTGTGATTGACGCAAAACGTAATGCAGTTGTTAAGACAGTGCCGGTTGGTAAAGCGCCGTGGTATATATCAGTTGATTCTGCTCATAATAAAGCCTATGTGAATAGTTCAGGGGATAATCTCGTTTCGGTAATTGATCTCGAAAGTAATACTGTTATAAAACGTATAAAAACATCAGGAGCTGGCAAAGGAGCAACAAAGGGAGCCTTTAATGTAGCGAGCAACTCTGCAATGAACAGGGCGTATGTCACGAATTGCCTGACCACTACCCTCTCAGTTGTTGATACGGAAACTAATAAGGTAATAGGTATGGTGGATATCGGCAATGAACCCCTCGGTGTAGCAGTTAACCCTGTTACGGATATTGTATATGTGGTAAATAACGCTGATAACAATGTAACGGTAATTGATTCCAAAAATAGAGCTGTGGTGGATACAGTTCCTGTTGGCAGAGCACCGTGGTATATGGCTGTAAATCAAGAGATAAAAAAAGCGTATGTAACAAACAGGGAGGATAACACTGTTTCAGTCATGAATACTGAAAATCATACTGTTGAAGCAGTCATAAAGGTTGGTGAAGAGCCACTCGCTGTTGCCTTTATAAAAAATCGTGCATTTGTTACCAATTGTGGTAGCAATGATGTCACTGTTATTGATACGACAAATAATAGTGTAATCGATACAATAACTCTTCCCGGGATGAGCCCTGAAAGCGGTTTATGCCCGTGGGGAATTGCGGGCTTATAATTTCCGAAAGGGGATGGTAATTCACCGTCCCCTTTCCACCTTCATCATTAATTATTTCTGGATCATCTCCAAAAAAATGGTAAAATCTTAAGGGCGATTCGTACCGAGATTCCGGGACTCACTCCGACCTTGAATCCTTTCTCCCGACTAATTGGGAAAAGAACCTTATTTTTAATGATAATAGGTATACCGCGAGAAATAAAAGAGCATGAGTACAGGGTAGGCATTACTCCTTCCGGTGTGAGAGAATTGAAACAAGAAGGACATCGAATAATTCTGGAAAAGTCAGCTGGGACTGGAAGTGATTTTACTGATGAAGGGTATAGAAAAGCAGGTGCGGAAATATCAGATAAGAACACATTATTCAAGAGCTCAGAATTAATTGTGAAAGTAAAAGAGCCGCTCCCTTCAGAATATCCTCTTTTACAAGAAGGGCAGATATTATTTACGTTTCTTCACCTTGCTTCAAATCCCGGTCTTTTAAATACGTTACTGGAAAAAAATATCACTGCATGTGCTTATGAAACCCTTGAGAAAAGCGGTGCATTGCCCCTTCTTGAGCCCATGAGTGAAATAGCGGGGAAAATGGCTCCCCTTATTGGCGCTTATTACCTGCAGAGGATTTACGGGGGACAGGGGATACTCTTGACAGGTGTTGAGGGTGTTACTCCAGCGAACGTCCTTGTTCTGGGTGCAGGCACTGTAGGTATGAATGCCGTAAAAGTTGCATTTGAATTAGGAGCACGCATTACCGTTATAGACAGGGGCATCCAGAAACTTAAATTGATCAATGAGCAGTACAGGGGGAAAATAAAAGCTCTTACCGCTGACAAACAAAATATTGAGAATGAAGTATTGAAAGCTGACGTGTTAATAGGTGCTGTTTCAATAACTGGTGCGAGAGCACCAAAACTGGTTTCAAAGGAGCTTGTATCAAAGATGGGGCAGGGTGCTGTAATTATCGATGTTGCAGTAGATCAGGGAGGATGTATAGAAACAATAAAACCAACGACACACAGTAATCCTGTCTATACTGTTAACGGAGTAGTTCACTATGCAGTTACGAATATGCCGGGTGCATATCCTAAAACTTCCACACAGGCTCTCACCAACAGAACGCTGAAGTATATTAAAGAACTTGCTCGAAACGGCGTAGAAAATACAATAAAAGAAAATAAACCCTTACGAAGTGCGCTCAATACATATAAGGGGAAAATCATGCATAAGGGCCTTGCAGAATCATTATCCGTCTGACACGGACGTTTCCAGGGGGGTTGTTTTTATCTGCTGTGTATTAATAATCCAGATTGAGCCGAATGATTTTTCCTGGAATGCTTTTATAAGACCAAGCCTGATAAGTTCGAGCAGAGCAAGAAATGTTATAATGATATTCATTCTTGTAAACGTTTGTTCAAAAAGAGCTTCAAACTTTATCCCATCTTTTCCCTCAACTGTTTCCATTATAAAGCTTATCCTGTCTGCGACTGTTAATGTTTCCCGGGTTATCTCTATAACCTGTTCTGGTGCTTTTGAAAGGAGGTTCTTAAATGCTGAAACAAGGTCAAACAGGCTTGCTTCAAAAGGAAGCACATCAGGTTCATCAAGGTCTACTGCAAGCGTGGAATTTCTATTGAAAATATTTTTCCATATATCTTCTCTTTCGCGAAGCCTCGATGATGCCTCTTTAAAGCTCTGATACTCCAGGAGTCTCTGGACAAGTTCGGTTCTCGGGTCTTCTACTGGTTCTTCTGTCAGTTTTTCTTCGGGCGGTAGCAGCATTTTAGATTTAATATATATTAAGGTTGCCGCCATAACGAGAAATTCACCTGCAATTTCAAGGTTGAGCTCTTTCATCAAATCTAAATAATTAATATATTGCTTTGTTATATCTACAATTGGGATGTCATAGATATCTATCTTATTTTCTTTTATCAAATGTAGGAGAAGATCGAGGGGTCCTTCAAAGACGGGAAGTTTAAAGAGAAGCCCTCCGTCTGGTTTAGTCTGTGATGGACTTATCTCTATTACCTCAGGCATTGGATAACATTATATCATTTCAGGCTCCAGATGAAAACAAAAAATATTGTCGTGTCTTTTGGATAACAATAATTTTTCAAGAGAAGAATAGTTATTGTGGATAAGAAGTTATTATTTTAATTTGTGATTTACTGTTTAAAATAATTTCTGCCCTGCCGTTATAGATCTTAACAAGCCCTCTCACATCAATGGTTTTGCCCATATAAACATCAGCTGCGTTTGGGGGAAACTTGTTTTTGTCAGTTTCAAAAATTACAGCGGTAAAATTATCACGGTTTTTGTAATTGTTTTTACTGTTTAGAAATATAGCTTTACCACTGTCATATGACTTTTTTACAAAAAAGCGGACTGTTTTAGACTGTCCGGTGTACTTTATAGTATCTGCAGGGCATATGGTTTCTAATTTTCCACAGGTTTCGGCAAATAATTTGTTTTTTTCAATTTCTTTTTTCCAAATTTTATATTTTCCCCTATCCCATAAACCGCGATTGTTTTGCCTTGCATCCCTTTCATATGTCCTGAAATCCTCAAGATATTGAAATGGATATCTGGTGTATGCAAAACCGTAACCTTGTCTGATGATTTCGGCATTTACAAAAAAACCTTCTGACATTTCGGTGTTGTCTGTTTTCTTTTTGCTCTTAGGGTATTTCCAGACATACCGAAGCAGCCTCCCGTATTTGTCAGTATCCTGAGTTTTGTCTCTGTCCCGTTTGAGACAGACTTTCTCTCCAACAATCCATTCCTTCACTTTTTTCGAGGCTTCTCTGCCAAACCACATTACATCTGTTCGCGTATCGACTGTTTCAGGTGTATCAACTCCTATGAGCCGCACCCTGGTGCCGTCAGAGAGTTCAAATGTGTCACCGTCAATTACCCTTGAAACTGTCCCGAAATTACATGGTGAGTATTCAGGGGAATGAGATGAGGGTGGATGGCAGGACAGCAGGGTGAAAAAAAAGACTAAAGAGGTAATCAGGAAGTGATATACGAAGAAGGATATGGTTTCCCTTGATACGTTATTCATTACGCATAACGCGTTACACTTTTCAGTGGCATGAGCTGCATGAGGATGAACTGCATGAGGAACAACCTGAAACGGAAGAAGTCTGTTTTTCAACTCCACTCATACCAAAGAGAGAAAACTTCTTTTTGATGTTTTTTGAATTGCACGTGGGGCAGGCAATCGCCGGGTTTGAGCCTGAAACGAGTTTTTCAAATTCGTTTCCACAACCTTCGCATGTATATTCAAAAATCGGCATCTTTTGCCTCCGGTAAAATTACGATACCATTAGTAAGTTCGCAAAGCGTTTTTTCATCTTTTTTCTATTTTAGTATATTTCCACTCTTTTTCTCACCATCCCGAGATCTTAAAAGTGGTTTTGTAGTAATTGATGGTTTTAATGGCAAAATCAGCGGTGCTGAGCTTGTCAAAGTATCCGCTGGATCGAGTTATTAGATTCACCCCGTTAGAGAAAGCCCCGCTGCTTGCAGGCTGGGGATAAGGATGAATTTCTTTTGCAGTGAACATAGGGTCGAATGTCCCATGTGAGCATTACCGCCTGACTGCCCTGCCTAACCGGTACCTGTCTGCTCTATGAGTCGTAGACCGATAGGTAGAGGCAGGCGTCAGGCACGTTTAGAAGGGCGAAGTTCTTCTAACGGGGTTTACTTTTTGTGTTTTATGAATGTCCCGTTCTGATACTCTTCGAATGCTCTTTTTAATTCTTCCTGCGTATTCATCACTATTGGCCCGTACCAGGCAACTGGTTCGCCAATCGGCTTTGAAGACCCCTTTTTAATTTTAATTTAATTTAATATCCTTTAGGTACGATAATGACTTTTACATTTATGTCACTGTCGCTATCATTTAAATCGTTTTCTACTCCTCTTGGATTAGAAACTCGACCTTCAGGGTCATACACAAAACATACTAAAGTACGACACATCGGATGAGTTTTATATTTTGCTATATCTACTAATAATTGCTCGCCCAATACTCTTGTGCTTAAATTAGGATGTGTTTTCTTGATCTCAACAACTGTTTCAATTTCGGGTAATAAAAAATCTATACGAGAAGAATTAACAGCATAGCTCGGTGTCCATATTTCGTCACGAATGTCATCGTAGAAAATTGTTAACAATGAATGAAACAAATCCTGAACGTCATATTCATCTTCTACCTCTAAAGTGTTTCGATCGCTGTATCTTTGCCGCAGTTGTCGAACTATTAAGTGAAACCGCTCAGAAATAATGTCTAAATAATCGGGATTTTTGCGATATTGTATGTCAGAAGATATTTGTGTGCTTTTTAAAGCGAGCGGATTTCGTTCAATACGAGTTAAAGCAGCAGAAACAAATCCTTTTACATTTTCTACGCCTCTATATGATGGTGAGCCGATGAAATTAGCTAAACTATCATTGAAATAGTCAACAAGAGGACTCGTATAACTTCCACTATCTACAAATTCATCGTTAAATAAATCTCTCAGTTCAACAACTATTTCTCTAAACCGTGCATCATCTTCTGATTTGATATGTATTCCATTTCTGGTCTTAGCAAATCGGGAAAGGATGTCCTCGAATTCCTTTTTGTACTTTTTTAATAACTCTATAATTTGATCTTGTGTCATTTAAATAATGTATTAAACATAACAATTAATAGATGAAATTCATGTTTTTGGAATTGTTATCTACACGATATCATAGCCACATGGTTTGTGCAATCAAAACCATTGAATTATAAAGAAATATTTTTGTCGAGCAGTGAAGATAAAATGATTTGTCCCACCTCGGAGGTGGGACAGTCCTCTAATGGCATGAGATGTCGCCTACTAATCGGTACGCTCTGCGCTTAGCAATATAGCAGACCCATTTTTTTCTCCTAACGGAAAAAGCCCCCATGGATTGGACCCGCCATGTACCGAGATTTGAACAACGTTTCTGTGATTTTCCTTAAGTTTTATCTTGACAATTCGGTTTTTTGGAACCTTGACAACTCCACCGTCTATGCCTGAAGACGAATTTTGGTCGACTCCCTTTGGCAATAATCTGACCACTATTTTTTTTGCCTTTCCACCAATTTCTAGCTTAAGCTTATCCCCTTTTTTGAAATTCTTTTTTTCAGATAAGTCCAACCACCCCGAGCCCCACTTTGAAGACTTCCCAAATTCTCCTTTAAGTGGTTCGGAATATACCTCATGTATAAAGATGAGCGTAATGATGAAGATGAGAATTACTCCAATTGATAGTCTCTTCATATTAGTTCCTCCTTTTTTGAATATTTCAAGTGTCCCACCTCGGAGGTGGAACAGTCTTTAATATTATATAATGCAACATATGTGTTGTGAACAAAAATGTTGCAATTGCAGTATGCTTTCAACAATTTTCATATTTTTATCTGGCGAAAAACTGAGGGATGCGAAAAAGTGCAGTTTTTAAAAATGTAATAATTCAAGAACTGACCCCATTGTTAGCATTAAAGATTAAACAATTTAAGAGAATTTGTCATTCTGGAGCAATAACGGCGGGTAGTAATAGAGTTACTAACAGGGAATCGTTTCATTCTCCCCCCTGTAACGAGTCTGTAGAATGGTTCAGTTATAAAAAAGAATTGTCTTAAATAATATTACAACGGGATTGCTGAAATATCAAATAATAGCTGTGAACAGTCAACTGTGAACTAACCCATGGCTTCAGCGAGTACCTCTATTATGTGCATAATAGTAATATCACTTCCGGTATCTCGTTTTATATCTTCTAATTGCATGATGCATCCAGGACAGGAGGTAACAAGGGTATCTGCCCCTGTTTTATGAATGATCTTCATCTTTTTCTTCCCGATATCTTTAGAAAGCTCCTTGAAGTTCAGGCTGAAAAAGCCGCCGAAACCGCAGCATTCCTCTGCATTTTGCATTTCAACAAACTCGATCCCTCCAATTCCCCTGAGAATTTCCCTGGGCTCATCCTTTATGTTAAGCCCGTAACAAAGGTGGCACGGGTCATGATATGTCACGACTTTCCTGATTGATTTCAAACCACTGTAGATATTATTTTTAACAAAAAACTCATTAACATCCATTATCTTTTCGATAGCACCTCCTGCAAACAGTGGATACTGATTTTTAATAACCATTGTACATGTGGGACACAGCGATAAAATTGACTCTACCCTCATTTTGTTGAAAATTCTGATGTTTTTTTGAGCGAGCGTGACAGCTTCCTGTTCAAGCCCCAGTGATCTCATGGGCGCTCCACAGCAGACTTCGCCCTTGAGGATGACAACCTCATATCCTTTTGAAATCAGTATATGCAGGAGTGCATCTCCGAGATATGGAAAGAGATAGTTTACACTGCATCCCACAAAGAGAGCGACCCGCCCGACTCTTTTTTCACATTTATAAACCTGAAGGCTTCCTTTAAAAGGTTTTGGTGCTATATCTGGAAGATAACGGAGTTTCCCCCTTTTATACAGAAAAGGATAAAGAGATTTATAGAAACCTTTTAAAACAACAAAGAGGGAATCCATTCTGGGGAGGGAAAGTTTCATGGCTGTTCTGAGTAAACGCCCTCTCCTGTAATAATTTTTTAAATCAGTTCTTCCCTGGTATATGGCTTCAGAAATATTTATTCCCGTAGGACACAGATCCTTACATGCTTCACAGAGAATGCAACTGAAAATCCTGTCAGAGAGTTCCTTTGTAGGGGGGAGTTTGTTTTCTGTTAGGGCACCGAGCAGAGCAATCCTCCCCCGGGCACCAAGTGTTTCGTCGAGAGCAGACAAGTAGGTTGGACAAAATGACTTGCATGCACCGCACCGTACACATTTTGAGAGTTCCGAGGAGTATTGAAGTTTATTCATGTTTCGTTCAAGCTTCCACTCCTGAACCCTTTGAGATCAAGCGTGATGTATTTAAAACCCAGGGACTTGAGATAGACAATAATTTCCTCCCGTGCCGATTTATTCATAAAGAGAGAAAATTCTTCCGGCATGACCTCTATCCTTGCAGTGCCGGAATGGTCCCTGACCCTGAGTTCTGTAAATCCAAAATTTTTTAAGAAGTTTTCAGCGCGATTAACCCTTTCTAAAGCATCTGCGGTAATTTTCTGCCCGTATGGAAACCTTGAGGAAAGACAGGGAGTTGCCGTCTTGTTCCAGGTCGAAAGTCCGAGCATCCGTGAAAGTTCCCTGATTTCGTTTTTCCCAAGACCCGCATCAAGAAGAGGGCTCTTAACCCCCATTTCTTTTGCCGCATGTCTTCCCGGACGCCAGTCGTGGATGTCGTCTGCGTTGGTGCCATCGAGAATAAAGCTAACATTTTCTTTTTTTGCAATTTTCTTGAGCTTGCTGAAGAGCTCTTTTTTACAGTAATAACACCTGTTAGAAGGGTTGTTTGAATAATTTTCATCTTTTAATTCCTCGGTTGCGATTATCATATTTTTTATGTTAAGGGAAGAGGTCATTTCCCTTGCAAAAGAGAGTTCTTCCTGAGGAAAACTCTCAGACGATGCAGTTACTGCGAGCAGATGCTTGAGGCCTGATAACGAGGCAGCTTTGAGGAGAAATGTGCTGTCAACACCACCGGAATATGCAATGATAACCCTCTGCATTTGTCCCAGGTTTTCTTTGAGCGTGTCGAATTTATCATTCAAAGTCATAAAAAATCCTGACGCGAAAGCTGTAAAGTAAAAAAAAGATGCTGACGTTATAGCAGGATAAATCTTTTATTGGATACGTTTTTATTTCCTGACTCTCTGACTTCTTGAACTGGATATTCCCTGTAGCTCGGAGCGAGTCTAGCGAAGTCGGTACGTCGGTACGTCGTTGCGACTCGTGCCGAGACTCGATTCCGAGAGTCGCATCGACTTGCCGCAGGGTGGTTCATTCTGTCATTGTTATAAGTTCAGGGAAACCGTGTGCTGAATGTAACGTTTTCATTGTTTTCCATCATAAATCAAGAATTACAGGATGTAACACAGAGATTAAAGAATATTTATTTCGTAGTGCTCCTGATGCAAATTTTTATCAGCTTTAACAATGGTTTTAAAACCATACATCATCTCTATTTCTTCTACCCGCTCCCTTTCTTCTTCATGGAGCACATCTGTTACATTAGGATGTGCGGTTATCATTATTTTCCCATTTTTTCTTGTTGAACCTATTTTTTTGAGTTCCCTGTAAATTTCGTAACACACGGTTGTTGCTGATTTAATAAACCCTTTGCCTTCACAATATTGACAGGGATCACACAGTGTTCTTCCCAGACTTTCCCGAACCCTTTTCCTTGTCATCTGTATAAGTCCGAGTTCTGAAACCTGGGAAATCGTGCTTTTTACTCTGTCTTTAGCCATTGCTTCCTGGAATGCTGTAAACAGCCTGTTTCTGTTTTCTTCTTTTTCCATATCTATAAAGTCTATTATTATTATTCCACCGATATTGCGAAGTCTTATCTGATAGGCAATTTCCCTTACAGCTTCAAGGTTGGTTTTTAATATCGTGTCCTCCAGTGTTGCCTTACCGACGAATTTTCCCGTGTTTACATCAATTGCTGTTAATGCCTCTGTCTGGTCTATTACAATATACCCCCCTGATTTAAGCCATACACGCCTTTCCAATGCTTTCGGTATTTCAAGTTCTATAGCATACGCATCAAAGATTGGTTCTTCCCCTTCATAGAGCTCTAGTTTTGTTATCAGCTTTGGGAAATACGTGTTTACAAACTCCTGTAATCTTTTATACTCATCTTCAGAGTCTATTATGAGCTTGTTGACATCGTGCCCGAGCATGTCTCTTACACTTCTGGATGCGAGGTCAAGATCGCTGTAGAGCAGGTGCGGAGCGTTCACCTTATCTTTTTTTCTCTCAATATTCTCCCAGAGGAGCATCAGGAAATCTATGTCCTTTTTTATTTCTTCTTCTGTACATCTCTCGCTTGCTGTTCTGACAATAAGGCCAAAATTCTGGGGCTTTAAGGTACTTACAATCTCTTTAAGCCTTGTACGTTCATTCTCATCGGAAATTCTTCTCGATATCCCGATATGTTCAACGCCCGGCATCAACACGAGATATCTCCCCGGAATAGTTATATAAGAGGTAACCCGCGCACCTTTAGTTCCTATAGGATCTTTTGAAACCTGTACAAGAACTTCCTGGCCCTCCTGTAAAAGCTCTTCAATGGGAAGATTCAGGGGAATTGTTTCTTCTATGTCCTCGCCGAAAACAGAATAATCAACACTTGAGTACACATCTGCAACATGTAGGAACGTAGCCTTTACAAATCCTATGTTCACAAACGCAGACTGCATGCCCGGCAGAACCTTGATAACCTTTGCCTTGTAAATGTTACCCACGAGACTTATGTCTTTTTTTCTTTCGATGTATAATTCCACAAGCTGATCGAACTCCAGTAAGGCTACTCTTGTCTCTTCAGGGTTGGAGTTAATTATTATTTCACTGTTCATGTATCGTGTCCTCGATAGGATCTATCCATCCCTTACCTTCATGGTAACCATAAAGAAACACTCTTCGTATGGGGACTGTCTGAAGGTGTTCAACAGGTTTTTGTAATAAGACCCCTAATAGTTCGTACAGTCTTACTTTGAATATAGTGGTATCGACTAAAGTAACATTCAGAGAGCCGTTATTAATGTCTGTCCTTTCAACCATTGGTCTTATATCTATTTCCGTTCTTTCTCTTGTCACCATATACTTCTGAAGACTTATAAAGGAATGTATTGATTCATTCATTGTTTTGTCAATATTTATTTCGTATTCATAACGGGAGATAAAATCATTCAAAGCTTTTCCCTTTTTATGGACATGAGTCGCTGAATGCACTTTCAGTCCTTCAGGTAATGACGCATTGATTTGAGGAAGGATATCAGAATGATTTAAGGAGGCAGGAAGTTCAACATCAAAATACTCGTTTATTCCTTCAACACCTACCGGCAAGGGGGGACCAAATGAGATTTTGGGATGAGGATGAAAACCCTTAGAATAAAACAAAGGAACATGTGCCCTCCGAAGTACACGCGAGAAAGCAGTTATTACTTCACGGTGGGAGAGATACCGTAATATGCCGGTTTTTGAAAATTTAACCCTCACTCTTATTGAATGTAATGGGCGCTGAGTAACGTGTCGGTTATGAACGGGAGAGAGGGGGAACCGATCGTATTGAAGAAAATCCTTGTTGTGCCTTGTTCTTCGTGCCTCCCTGCTCACGTTTATTTTCTTTTCCGGTTCTTCATGGCATTCAAGTCCACAACGGGAGCAGAGGTGCTTGCAATCAATTGTTGTTTCTTTTTTTATTGATTTTTCATATTCGGATCTAAGAAATTTTTTTGTAATCCCTGTATCGATGAAATCCCATGGCAATTCCGAACTGAAGTCATATGTTCGTGCAGCGTATTGATACAGGTCAATTCCTGTCTTTTCTGCTGCATTCAGCCACTTGTCAAAATCAAAGGATTCAGACCACCCGTCAAAATGGCATCCAAGCCGCCAGGCTGACTCTAATAGTGAGGCGCATGTGCTGTCACCCCTTGAAAACACCGCTTCAAGAAGGCTTAGTTCAATGTGCTGTCCTTTGAAATGTACCCCCATTTTCCGTAACGCATGCCTGAGGAGGTCTTGCTTTTCCCTGAGTTCATCATAGGGCGCCTGTCCGAGCCACTGAAATGGGGTATGTGGTTTTGGAACAAAGGCAGAGATACCCGTATTAATGTTGACACGACCGCCGGTAATTTTTTTCGCTTTTTCTACAGCAATTTTCACCATGTTTAGTATGCCTTCAATATCCTCCCGCGTTTCTGTAGGAAGGCCTATCATAAAATAGAGTTTCAGGTTTTGCCATCCTTCGCGATAAAGTTTCGTTAATGTTTCTTCGTATTCTTCCTCTGTAAAGTCTTTATTGATTACATCCCGCAGCCTTTTGGTGCCTGCTTCGGGTGCGATAGTAAATCCTGTTTTGCGTGTATTTTTGATTTCTTTCAGTACATCACTGTTTACTGATCCTACTCTCAAGGACGGGAGAGAGATCGCAACGGGATAGTTAGTGCAAGAGCTGTTAAAAGCTCTGAGCAGGCGTGGAAGATTGGAATAGTCTCCTGTGCTCAGGGATGTAAATGAAATTTCTTCATAGCCGGTATTTAATAATGATTTGTGCGATAACGAGAGAACTTTTTCAAGTGACCGTTCACGTAATGGCCTGTTAATCATCCCGGCTTGACAAAAACGGCAGCCTTTTGTGCATCCCCGTGCTATCTCAATTGGTACCCTGTCGTGGATAATCGGGGAAAAAGGAATTACAGGAGAATCCGGAAACACGGCTGTATCAAGATTTTTGACAATCCTTTTCGTAATTTTTTTCCTTTTATCTGTATGTACTAACGGTACATATACACCCTCGACATTTGAGAGTGCTACTAGTAAGTCTTCTTTCTTTTTAAATCCCGAGGCGGATGTGCGCGAAAGCGTGTGATGACCTTGAGTATGCGAGTTATAATTTGAACTATGCATTTTAAAATTTTTATATAAATCTATGATTTCACCTATTACGTCTTCACCATCACCGACTACAAAAGCATCTATAAAAGGAGTTAAAGCGAGTGGATTCACTGTGCAAGACCCCCCTGCAATTATGAGAGGATACTCATCTCCTCTATCAGTAGTTTTAATGGGGATTCCACCTAAGTCCAGCATAGTGAGGATATTGGTATATGAGAGTTCATATTGTAGGGTAATGCCTACAATATCAAAATCCTTTAAAGGTCGCTTATTTTCAAGTGATGTAATGTTCAGGGCATTATGTCTGAGATATGATTCGTAGTCCAGCCACGGTGAAAAAACCCTTTCAGCTGAGGCATAAGGTATATTGTTAATTATGGAATAAAGGATTTTAAGCCCTATATGGGACATCCCGATTTCATAGGTATCAGGAAAGCAGAGTGCAACTTTTATATCAGATTTTTTCTGGATTATATTTGTTTCGTTACCGATGTATCTGCTTGGTCTTTGAAAAATTGAAAGATTTATGGACATTTTTCATTATCTCATAGAAAAAGATTTAAAAGCAATTTGGATAAACGTGAAATAGGGGAGGTTGAGAGCGTCTTAAAGAAATCCTATCCTGTCTTTGTGTTCTTTTTAAGTAGTTCGAAAATAAAGAAAGAAGAAATCAAGAATCAAGAGTGCTAGAGCAGAACGTAATCTTAATACTTCAGCCTTTGTATCTAAGTAAGATTTTTTTGTTCATAATAATAACCCTATTTTAAAGCAGGAGTTCCCCCAGAAATAATGCGTTTAGCATAATAAGGTATTAAAAAGAAGGATAAAATTGAAATTGCAAAGTGGATGTTATTGAATTTCAAAAAATGGGGGAACTTTTTGCAGGTCTATTCTCTGCTTGGCAGTACAT
>DAOVVO010000094.1 GCA_030637135.1 Nitrospirota bacterium | reverse complement strand
AAATCTCAATTTATTAAAGCCCTCATCTGAAACGCTGATTGTTTATTTTACCTTAACTAAATAAATTTAGCCATGGAAGATAATATTTAAAAGAGAATGACGAGTAGCGATTTACGATTGACGAATTACGAAGTAAAAAAAGCTAGTTATTCTCCGTTCAGCCGTTCCTTCGTCACTCGTAAATCGTAAATCGTCACTCGTCACTTTCCGTTTATCTTTCTAATCTTCAAAAGTTATTGCTTCTGAAGGACACGTATCAGCAGCTTCCTGGCAGTCGCAGGTATCACATTTGTCCTCGGCTATAACATATGCTTTTTCGTCATCACGAAGTTCGAAAACCTCAGGACAAAGCTCAACACATGTTGCACAGCCCGTACATTCATCATAGTTAATAACCGGTTTCATATGTACCTCCTTTCATCGCATAGAATACTCTTTATATCTTATTATTCGGATTCATGTTGAAGATTATGTGAATTTCCACTCAGAACTTTTGACTTATCAGGTAATATGTGAAAATCAAAGTGTTCTATTCTTCAGTAAAGGTTATTGCCTCTGAAGGACATGTGTCGGCTGCTTCCTGACAGTCAGAGGGACCGCATTTATCCTCCGCTTTAACAAATGCTTTTTCATCGTCACCCATTTCAAATACTTCCGGGCAAAGCTCAACGCATGTGGCACAACCATCGCATAAATCATAGTCAATTACAGGCTTCTTCATAAGAACCTCCCATAAAGATTAATCATTCAGCCTGATCAAATCAGACATTATTCGCTTTTGAGTCACATAAAACAATCCATCATCAAGAGGAATATTTTATTATACATAAACAAATTAAAAACTTTTCCAGAACAAAACAGCATATAAAAATAATTTATACGCAGCGCCTGTTCAAGTTTTAGTCTACCGGTGTCACCACTGCCATGACAACCAGCCTTGTTCCCTTATTGGCTTCAAAGCCATGTTCAACCATGGGATCGCAGGGAATACAGGTTTTCTCGTCTGCTTCAATTTTTTCATCCCCTACGGTAAAAGTACCTTTGCCTTCGACAACATACATGAGAAGTCTCATGGGTGCCTTATGAGGTGAGAGTTTCTGTCCAGGCTCAAGGCACATGAGCGCAATTCTCATCTCCGGCTTATCCGCAAGCATTTCCCTGGAAATTTTATCAGGATAAAATTTTATGAGCTTTTTTAAATCGAGTATTTCCATAACCACCTCCTGGTACACTGTTCATAATTAAATATAGTTATTCTTCAGAAAAAGTTATTGCTTCGGTGGGGCATATATCAGCTACTTCCTGGCAGTCACAGGTACTACACTTATCCTCCCCTATAACCCATGCTTTCTCGTCTCGAAGTTCAAATACCTCAGGACATAATTCAATGCATGAACCACATCCAATACAGAGGTCAAAATCAACGACAGGTTTTTTCACATGGGGCTCCTTTTATACACTGCTCATAATTTAATACAAAATCAACAGCTTTTTCATCTGGTGGGATAGGTAGTTTAATTTTAGAAAAGCTAAAAAGTCCGTTGCTTTTCCCCAACTCATTATTACATGCCTGTATACATTCACCACAGTTTACACAATTTATATCCCTTTTTGGTAGTCGTGGTTTAACATTCATGAAACATACTTTTTCGCACTTCTTGCAGTCTGTGCAGGAACTGAGCTTTGCTGCGTCTGTTTGAATCCTCAAGGAAATAGGACTTGCACATCCGAATAACATCTGCATGAGACCTGCAGAACAGACATATTTACAGAGCGTATGTCTTACTATGAGTGAAGAAATAAGTATATAGATAGAAACACCGATAATTCCGGCTTTTACTCCAAAGGTAAATTCCCAGTTGATTATCTGGCTCCAGATAGTTTTGGGATTAACGAAATAGCCGGTAAGGGCAATACCGAAAAATAGAGGGATAATAACCATGCAGAGCAGGGCAATGAGTATATAAGGGATTCTGTTTTTTGAGGGGCCGGGCGGGTCATTAGGATTTTTCCCGAAAATACTTCTCCTTCCAAAGATTTTTACTGTAAGTGAATCAAAAAGCTCAAATAATGCCCCTTCAGGACAAAACCATCCGCAGAAGAATCTCCCTGTAATAACACCTAAGAGCGGAAATATGGCCAGGATACCAAGCCATGGAAGGATTGCATTAAGGAAGAATTGCCATGCTATGTGTGATGCATTCCCAAATGAAGGGTTGATGTTGATGTAAAAGTTTTCTTTTAACCCTAAATCCCATTCGCTCCCCATGAATATAAGACTTTTTGTATCTGAGTCAAACCGCAGGATATCAAAAACAGGCGCCACCACAATAAGCAGAATAAATAATAGTTGTGTGGTTCTCCTTAAGATATGAAGTTTATCCGTTTTGAGCATACACTTAGTCTGATATAAAAAAGAAATTAATGGTATGAGATAAATCATAAAGGGTGAAACTGTTTTTCACCCTTTATGACCAAAAAGATGCATGGAAACAATTTATCTTAAGAGACAGGTTTTTTCCCGAGGGTAAAGAAATCTTTTACCATAATCAAGACCCCTACAAGAAAGCCTACTCCAAAGAGAGCCCTGAAAATCCAGAACCACAAATTATAACTGGCTTTTACTGTTACATAATCAAGTCCGAGGAGGCGCTCCAGGTATGTCTGCACCATTCCTGCGCCGGTAATAGGTATTACGATAAAAATCATGGATATTGTCATCCACCAGAAAGCCTGATAACCACCGGACTGTCTGAATTGCCTCACACCCCTGATTGAGGGGAGGGTGACATAAATCATTGCTACGATAAGAAGCACATAAGCGCCGTAGAATGCGAGGTGACCGTGAGCTGTTGTAATCTGTGTGCCATGTGTCCATTTGTTTACCTGCGGAAGGGTGTGTACTACGCCCCAGAGACCGGCGCCGACAAAATTAAAGATTGCATGAGCAACTGTGAGGTGTAACCCTACCTTGTTTTCCACAACACCGCGGGTTTCACGTGTTGTTCTGAATGCATCCCAGACCATCAATAAGAGCGGAACAGGTTCAAGAGAGCTAAAAACTCCCCCTACCCAGAGCCAGTATCGCGGGGTTCCAATCCAGTAATAATGATGTCCAAGCCCGAGTATGCCTGTAAACAATACAAGACCGACCTCAATATACATCCACTTTGCGAGAACCCTTACATCGGCCTTGAGCAATTTGTGGAGCATAAAGGCTAACAGGGCTGCTGCGATTAACTCCCATGATCCTTCAACCCAGAGATGCACTACCCACCACCACCAGAACTGGTCTAATACCATGCTCTTGGTGTAGAACATTCCCGGCAGATACATGAGTGCTAAAAAGGTTAATCCTCCGAGGAGTACCCCCTGAACTGCAGTGAACTTTTTTGTTTTCAGCACGGTCATAAAATTATTGAGCAAAAAGAGAAGTATGGAAACAACAATGAGGATATCTGCCCACCGTGGTGCCTCGATATATTCTCTTCCTTCATTTAAGAGACGGGTACCGAGGATTTCTATATTAGCCTGCGGGTTTAACCCCATTACAATATATCCGATAATTACCGCACTGACTGTTAAGACGGTTGCCCAGAACTGAACGTGTGCCAGAGGGATGCTCCAGAGCTCGGTTTCTGATTCTTCAGGTATTACATAGTACGTTGCCCCCATCATGCCCATCAGGAGCCAGACGACGAGTGCGTTTATATGCAGTGTCCTTATGGTGTTGAAGTTAAGGATAAAAAAATCCGGCCACATGAATTGGAGAGCAGCAATGATACCGACCACAACCTGTACCAAAAAGAGAAGCAGGGCAGCAGTATAAAAGTTCAGGGCTATTTTATGACTTTGATAGTGCATTGTTCATCCTCCATACCGGGATAATTTATTTCAATGTTATTAAAAACTCTGCCAGTTCTTTTAATTCTTTTTCTATCTGTTCGTCTCTTAACTCGTCTTCAAGTAAGTCGTCAAAACGTGGCATGGCAGAATCAGGAATAACGGATTCCGGGTTCCTGAGATGTTTTATGTGCCATTGGATATCAGGTCGTTTTAGACCAATATAGGTAAGGTCAGGCCCTGCGGCACCGCCTATTCCCCTTATCTGGTGGCATGCGACGCAGTCATATTTTTGAAAAAGCACCTGCCCTGCGATCGCTGTCCTGCCTGCAATCGATAATGCCAAAATCGGTTGAGGCGGCCAGTCATTGGTATCTACCTTGGATATCCATTCCAGAAATGCTATTAACTTCCCTGCCTCGTCTTCAGAAAGCCCGAGTTTGGGCATGGCAGAATCCGGCTTTATTGACCTTGGATCCAGGATAAATTTTTTCAGGTATTCTTTTGGCTTGCGATCTGTTGTCTTTGTCATGTCAGGCGCAAAGTATGAACCATTGCCCAGGATCGTATGACATCCTATGCAGTCATACTTGTGCCATACTTTTTTTCCTGCGTTTACTTCCTCTGTAATTTCCGGTGCCCTCTCGTCAAGCTTCCCTATCGTGTCAATAGTGAGTATTATGAGAACAGCAAAACAGAGGAGACTGCCGAAGATGAACAGGTTTTTTGCAGCATTAGTACTCATGTAATGGTTCCCCCTTTTTCTATGAGGTTAAAATAAAAAGGCTTTCTATTTTTACAATATTCAGTGGAGATAAGCTATGATTTAAATCATACTATATGAAAAAAGACCCGATTAGCAAGAAAAAAAAGGGGAAGGATTAATGACACAGATTGAGCACGAATGTAAGGATTCTTTCCCTCTGCATAAACCTGAAATTCCCAGATGACAGAGGGCAAAATCATATTTTAAAGGATCTTCATGGTCTAATTTTCTGAGCGATTCAGTAATTTCTTGAGCTGCTTTCCAGTCAGTAGAGGCTCTTTTTGTCAAACCTAAACATCTTGAAATTTTTACAATGTGTGTATCAAGGGGAATGATGAGTTTAGATGGCTCTATATTATTCCAGATGCCGAGGTCTATATCTTTTGTCCGTACCATCCACCTGAGGAATAAATTTATGCGTTTACACGTACTGCCTTTTTGTGGTATGGGAAAAAATTGGGTAAGGCCATAAGGCTTTATGTTTTTTCCGTAAACAGGTGATGTATCAATGCTCAACAAAAAATCCAGAAAATTACCCAGTGCCTGTCCGATATCTCTCTGTTCGGGTCTGTAGTAGTAAGAGAACAGGTTTTT
Organism: Nitrospirota bacterium; assembly: GCA_030637135.1. Lineage (GTDB taxonomy): Bacteria > Nitrospirota > Thermodesulfovibrionia > UBA6902 > BMS3Bbin08 > DAOVVO01. The sequence continues at coordinate 90 of DAOVVO010000094.1, read as the reverse complement.
CAGTGTGCCCCATTTCTTCAATGCCTGACTTACAATGTATATGAGGCACAAGACATCTTTTTCTCTATTAAATCTGTAATTAATGCCTTT
>DAOVVO010000107.1 GCA_030637135.1 Nitrospirota bacterium | reverse complement strand
CAATTTTTCATAAAGGATTCTTTCATGAGCTGCATGCTGGTCAATAATTATAAGCCCGTTATGTGCAGCCTCTGCAAAAAAAGACTCCCCGATATAAAAATATCTTTTAGCAACCGGAACAAGCTTTTCACTAAAGAAGTCAGTCTGGATGTCTCCTGATGCAGGTAGTGGCTCGATCCCCGACTCAAGGGCAGATTCAAGGGTTTCACGGATGACATACGGGCCGAACTTTTTTTCTCCTGCAGGCTGTACTGTCTCATACACCGCAGACACAGTGGATTGTCTATAGTCCGGGGTTTTTCCCTTGTGTACATGTAAAGCATCTCTTAGAGAAAACTCTACAATCCTGTGAATCTCGTCAGGTGCCTCAAATCTGACTTCCCGCTTTGCTGGATGTACGTTTACATCTACCTTTCCGGGGTCAATATCAAAAAATAGAAAATATGCCGGGTGTTTGTCTTTAGGTATCACATCCCTGTAAGCACTATAAACAGCGTGAGCAATGGTAGGATTCTTCACGGGCCGCCTGTTCATAAATATGAGCTGGTAGTTTTTTGTAGACCTCGCAAACTCCCTCACAGAAGAAAATCCATAGAGTTTTATACCCCTGCCCTGTCTGCTAATTTCAATGAACTCATTAAACATTTCTTCGCTGTACAGTTGTATAAATCTCTCTTTTATATCTTTTGCTGAAGATACACCTATAATTTCAGAATTATTATGTTTCAAGAAAAAAGTTATTTCGGGGTAAGAAAGGGCTTTTTGCGTAACTATATCTATTATATGGGATGTCTCTGTTTGAGTGCTTTTTAAAAATTTCCTTCTTGCAGGGGTATTGTAAAAAATATCACGTATCTCCAGTGTCGTCCCCGTCAACGGGGGTGCATCTGTAATCTCTTTTTTGTGCCCTGTGGTTATTTCCACCTTTGTTCCAACCGGTGAACGTGCGGTAGATGTAATGAGGACAACTTTTGAAACCGATGTAACTGATGCCAGCGCCTCACCCCTGAAACCAAGCGTGTGTATATTAAACAGGTCATCCTCTGATTTAATCTTACTTGTTGCGTGCCTCTCAAAACAGAGGGATGCATCCTTTCTGTCCATCCCGGCACCGTCATCAATAACCTTGATAAGTTTTTTCCCTCCGTACAGGACTTCAACAGATATTGTTTGTGCACCTGCATCAATGGCATTATCTAAAAGCTCTCTCACAACAGAAGCAGGCCTCTCAATAACCTCTCCTGCAGCAATTTTGTTGACCAGTATTTCAGGGAGAATCGAAATCGTTGACATAGTTCGAGTTACTACATATGTATTAATAAATCAGGCACAGAACATAAAAAAATTGTCCACTTCATGTGGTTCATGACCTCGTGCTCTTTAAATATTTTTCAGAAAAGATAAACAATCGTCCAAGCCGCTTGTAGATCAGATATAAATAGAGTTCAATAAAAAATTTATAATTTCGGTTTTTCCACCTCCAGAGTGACAATTTATTTAAAGGCCCGAATATCAGTCCGCTCCAAAAGCCTTTCAGGAACCTTTCATATCGGAAAGCCAAAAAAGTGTTTATATAAATAGCGTTCAACAGTTTTTTATTCTTTACCCAGGGGTGTTTAATTTCGTCATTTGTGTAATTTTTCCACCCCTCAAGATGTGTCGGTGCTTTAAAACCTGCCTTTGCTGCCTCTTCATAGAGAGACGTACCGGGCAATGGTACATACGGCTGGATAGGCACTTCTGCTCCGGGATGCAGCCTCCGAATCTCATCGGCAAAATCCAGAGTCCTGTATAACTGTGCCTCTGTTTCATTCGGCAAACCAATCATCAAAGAGTACAGCGTTTTTATTTTCCCCTGTGAAATAATCCTGATGCCTTCATCAATCATTCTTCTGTTTTGACCTTTTCTTATGAATTTAAGAACTTCGTCATCCGGAGACTCAACCCCAAAAAACAGATATACACAGCCGCTGTCTTTAAACTTCTTGAGCAGTTCAGGGGTAAACAGGTTTATCCTTACATTGGATATCCATTCAAATTTCAATTCTTTCAAAAGGTCACAGATATTATGTATTATATCTTTCTTGCCGGCAAGGAACGTATCGTCATAAAATGTCATTTTGTGAACACCTAATGCTTTCAGTTTAAGCAGTTCAGCCCTGATTTTCTCAAGGCTCTTTACCCTGCACACATTCTTGTGGAAAAATACGTTATAACAGAAGCCGCATTTATAAGGACATCCTCGAGAGGATTCATAACCGATATTCTCAAGGGTATCGGTTTTTTTCAGGTATTCTGCGAGGATCTCTCCACCCTTTCCGTCGTATGGAAATGGCAAATCCTCTATATTCAAAAAATCCCTGTCTTTGTTCACGACATTTTTGCCGTTGTTCTTCCAGCCAAGTCCGTCAATAGCACCAAAGTCATTGTTTCCTGACTGTAATGCCTGAACAAGCTCGAGCAAGGTCTGTTCACCTTCACACTTAACTACAAAATCAACGAGTTCAGACTCAAGCGTCTGCTCAGCGCACATCGAGGGGTGGGTTCCTCCCCAGACAAGGGGAATTTCAGGATTAATCTTCCGTACAAGAGAGGCTAATCGGAGGGTATTTTTTATCTGAAAACAGGTCATGGTCGAAAGGCCCACAAGAAGCGGCCTTCTCCGAACCAGTTCCTTAAAACGCTCTTTCTTGTGAATCCTTTCATCAAAATATTCAACTTCAATGCCGTATTGTTCCAGGTATGCCCCCAGAGAAAGGATTGCCAGTGGTGTCCATGCGTGATACGGAAAAGGACTTGCATTTGCATATGCTAATACCACGAATTTTTTTTCCATAGCTATGAGATGTTAATACTGTTCGACTATACCCTTTTTGGAGAATGGGTACGTTAGTAAGCCAAAGAGTGCCGCAATCATGATGTCGATGCCTAAAAAATAATTTAAACACAAGGCTTTAAGGGAAAACAAAAGACCTGCCTCTTTCCGCATAAAATTCCACCACTTCACATTAGCAAGCAGAAAAACAATCAAAGAAGGGAAAAAAACATAGCGTGCCGCAGGAGCAAACGGTATAACACATAAAGATACTAAGCTTACAAAAGAACAGATTGCTGCTATCCCATTGCTCGGCGACGTAGGGCCTGCATTGTCAAGCCGCTTTTCCCTGAAAAATAAGTGTACCCACATAACAGCGCGTTTAAAATAGTTTCTTACAGACTGCTTAAAATCTGAAAACTGATGTTTTACTATCATGTTCCTGTTTAATATAATGCTGTCTGTCTTATTAATCCGTCTTGCCAATTCAAAGTCCTCGACATCTGCACCTTTGTATGCTTCGTTGTAACCTCCGATATTTTCAAAAAAAGATTTCTTTATCGCACCGCATCTCGGTGCAAAAACACTTACCTTGTTATCCCTGGTACCGATGAGATGAATGTATTCAAACAGTGCCATATATCGTGGCACAAAGCCTTTATTCAAAGGTTCTGTTGCGCAAATTCCGATAACACACTGTGCAGAAGGGTTTTGTTCAAAATAATCTTTTACTTCTCTGATAGTTCCATTCATGACAATTACATCTGCATCAAGGAAGAAAATGATGTCGCCCCGAGCTTCTTTTACCCCTCTGTTTCGTGCTCGTGACGGTCCGACATTTTTCTCTAACTGTATGATTTTTAAAGGATATTTTTTTGCAAGCTCAATAGTACTGTCAGTGGAACAATCATCCACGAGTATTACCTCCATATCCTCAATGCCATTTTTAAAAATGGACTCAAGCAAATGTGGCATGAATTTTTCAGAGTTGTATGTGGGGATAACAATTGAAATCATGGACTTTTTAAGTATAAAAGTTATTAAGTTGTAAAATCAATCAGGGCTCTTGTGACATTACAAACGCCGGTAAAACCCGTTAGAGATTTTACAATCTCTAACGGGGTAAACCTTGAATGTGGGGACGAATTGCGGCTATTGTGTCAATACCGAAAAAACAAAACTGAACGTGACAATAACAACAAGGAATGGAACACTGACTATCGAAATTTTTGTATGAGAGCAGTATGTGATACCTTTAAAAAATATGGTTCTTTCGTAAAAAAGTTGAAATGGCATAATTATCGTTAAACGGTTACGGTTACGATGCCCGTTTCGTTGTTCGGTTACGTCTTTCGGCGATTAACTTTTAACGCCTTACGATACGGGCCCTGTATCAGTATCGGTACGGGGCGGGCTTCGTTACCGATTAACATCACCGCTTATTAGAATCTTATTGTGTTCTTTCATATTTTGACGTTACCGTTAGACGCCTCACGATACGGGCCCTGTACCAGTATCGGTACGGGGCGGGCTTCGTTACCGATTAACGTCACCGCTTAT
>DAOVVO010000049.1 GCA_030637135.1 Nitrospirota bacterium | reverse complement strand
TAATTCAGTGTTAGAAAAGATATGGAATCAATTGTAATTTAAAAAATCTCCCTTTACCCCGTTAGATAAACTTTTCTATCTAACGGGGCAAGCCCCTCTTTGCCAAAGAGGGGATAAATATAGGGAGTCTTTAACATAGAGGGGAAGGGATAATGTAAAAATGACCCATTCGATTACGCTAAGACCCTTATTTATTTCCCAACGAAATAGTGATTCATGTGATGAGATTGAAAAATAGAAAATATAGAAGAGGTCATCTCTTTATGAAAAATCCACAAGTGATAAGGAATTAATGATTCGTACAAATCCGCCTGTCATGTAATTGACAAGGTCCTGAAAATAGTTTATGTTTATCTGTTATGCGCCATCCAGAGTGGATAAAAGTACAGTCTTCCGGGACACACGAAACAAAAAAAATTCTTAGACGTTATGGAACGTCAACAGTATGTGAAGAAGCACGGTGTCCAAATCAGGGGAAATGTTTTTCAAAAAAAACAGCTACATTTATGATACTCGGAAACAGGTGCACGAGGAATTGTTCTTTTTGCGCTGTTAAATCAGACAAGCCGTTACCGCTTGATTATGATGAGCCCGAAAGAGTTGCACGGGCTTCTTTAGCGCTTGGTTTGGAATTTGTGGTCATTACCTCAGTTACGAGAGATGATTTGCCTGATGGCGGAGCAGGGCATTTTGCGAGTACGATAAAGGCACTAAAACTTAAAAAAGAACGTATGCAAGTAGAGGTTTTAACACCTGATTTTAAAGGAAATGTACACGCGTTGCACACTGTGCTCCATGCTGCTCCAGAGGTGTTCAATCATAATATAGAAACAGTTCCACGGCTTTATTCAAAAGTAAGACCTTTGGCTGATTATGATATTTCACTCAACGTTTTACATGCAGCCAAGTCGCTTGATCCTCGTATTAAAACCAAATCAGGCCTCATGTTAGGTCTCGGCGAAAAAGAGTCTGAAGTGCTTTCTGTTATGAGAGATCTGAGAAAATCACGGTGTGACTTGTTAACTATAGGTCAGTACTTAAGACCACGAAAGGAAAACATCCCTGTGGTAGAATACATAAAACCTGAAGTTTTTGATCACTATAGAATGAAAGGGCTCGAAATGGGGTTTAAGGCGGTTGCTTCTTCCCCGTTGACAAGAAGCTCTATAAATGCAGAGGCACTGTGTAGAGATGTACGAGTTTAAAAGAATAAAACGACTTCCACCTTATGTTTTTTCTATTGTAAACCAGCTCAAGCTGGAAGCTCGAAGGAGAGGGGAAGATATTATTGACCTCGGTATGGGTAATCCTGATTTACCTACCCCGAAACATATTGTTGAAAAACTCATCGAGGCAGCTCGAAATCCTAAAAACCATCGGTATTCGGCTTCAAAAGGCATAACTCAGTTGAGGCTGGCAATGTGCGAGTGGTATAAGAGGCGTTTTGATGTTGACCTCGATCATGACTCTGAAGTTGTGGTTACCATCGGTTCAAAGGAAGGCCTGTCACATCTTGTATATGCCATGGTTGAACCAGGAGATTTAGCCCTTACACCTGCACCCGCTTATCCGATCCATCCCTATAGTGTAATTATTGCGGGAGGAGATATAAGGAGCATACCCATTCAGGAAGATACAGATTTTTTTAAAAACATGGAGGAGGCATTTAAATCCACGTGGCCCAGACCAAAATTTCTTATAATAAATTTTCCGCATAACCCGACCACAACGTGTGTAGACATTGGTTTTTTTCATAAAGTGGTTGATTTTGCAAAAGACAATAACATCATCGTGATTCATGATTTTGCCTACGCTGACCTTGTCTTTGATAATTACAGGGCACCGAGTTTTTTGCAGGTTCAAGGTGCAAAAGATGTAGGGGTAGAGCTCTTTTCACTTACCAAGAGTTATTCCATGGCAGGCTGGAGAGTCGGTTTTTGTGTTGGGAACAAGGAAATTGTAGGGGCGCTCACGAATATTAAAAGCTATCTGGATTATGGAATGTTTCAGCCAATACAGATTGCCAGCATTATTGCCCTCCGGGGGGAGCAGGGCTGTGTAGAAGAGATAAGGAAGACATATGAAAAGCGAAGGAACACGTTTATAAAGGGACTCAAGAATGCAGGGTGGATTATAACTCCACCTCAAGCAACGATGTTTGTATGGGCTGAGATACCGGAACCATTTAAGAAAATGGGCTCTCTTGAATTCACAAAATTTCTCCTTAAAGAGGCCGGGGTCGCAGTTTCACCGGGCATTGGTTTTGGAGAAAACGGTGAGGGGTATGTTCGCTTTGCATTGGTTGAGAATGAACACCGTATAAGACAGGCAACGAGAGGGATAAAAAAGGCATTAAGTAGAGGAGCCTAAAGAACGTAATAGTTATTATAAAAAAAAGAGTTCAAAAACGCGAAAGAACATATAATAAAAAAATTTCTTTTTAAAAACATAATACGTTTAAGGATGTCTTCGATTACAATGTAGATATCAGGGGTATCAATCAAGAATGATATCGGAATCTTTCATTGATGATTCAAAAGCCTTAACAATCTCAGGGTCAAACTGCGAACCAGAATGTGCCTCGATTTCATTCAGTGCGGCAGTAAAACCAATCGGCTCTTTATAAGAATTTTTACTTGTAAGCACGTCAAATACTTCTGCTACAGAAAGAATTTTTGAACAAAGCGGGATTTCTTCCTTTTTCTTTCCTAACGGATAGCCGGTTCCATCATATTTTTCATGATGGGCAAGTATAATTTCTGAAGATGTGCTCCAGATGGAAATAGGTCTTATCATCTCATACCCTAATTGAGGATGATTTACATATTTGTTTTCATCTATCCATCGTATGTTTTCAAAGATTTTTTGAGATCCCATTTTTATAAATCCTATATCATGAAGGAGACATGCATAATGAAGGTCTTTTAAATCGGTTTCAGAAAGCCCCATATGTTTCCCAATAAGGTTTGCATAATTTGCAACCCTTCTTACATGACCATTTTTCTCGCCGAGAAAAAAATCCTGTGTAGTTACCAGAATTTCAGTCATATGAATGATATCGTTCTGTTTACTTTCTATTAACCTGCTTTGAAAAATTGATACAGCTGCCTGGTCGGCAAAAGCATATGATAATTCTTTGTCTTCTTCTGTGAATTCCCCATTCATTTTATTAAATACCTCAATAATGCCCATGGTTTTATTGTTATAAATAAGTGGAACACACAGTATCGACTTCGTATAAATACCGTTTCCGCTGTCAACAGCCGGGTTATAATGTTTATTTTTGGTTGTATCATTTATTAACATTGGCTTTCCTGTCTTTGCAACATATCCTGTGACACCTTCACCTTTTTTAAGAGTTTTATGTTCAGTACTTTGGTTACTATGTCCTACAGCAACCGTCAATTTGAGAGTATCTGCATCATCAAGAAGAAGGAGAGAACCTGCTTCAGAATAGGTGAGGTCTACGGCTGATTTGATAATATTTTCCAAAAGTATGTTAGGGTAAAAACTTCCCGTGAGTTGTTTTGTATTATCAATAAAAGTATTTAATTTAACATAAATATCCTGCAAGGATGTAATTGATGAATTTGTGGTTTTTGTCAAAAGAACAAGTCCGAGGATTGATAAAGCAACGGCACAGAAAAGAATAATTGAAAGTTGTATTGGAAAAGTATTATCTGAGGAGGGGTTAATGTATTTTATTGACACATACACAAGGAGAGCCAGAGGTATTATCGCAGAAACAAAGAAAGATATTTTTATATAGCGGCGTATTATATTGATGTAATCTTTTCTGAATATAAAATTCATTACATCATTCTATAAATATAAATAAGTTGGCGTCAACTGTTTTTTTCGGATAATGTTTTAACTGGTTTTTTAATGATGAAGTATTTATTTTTAAACTTTTAAAGTATTGATCAAAAAGTGTATATGTAAATAAAAATAAACCGAAATTAATGTAATATCGATATGATTGTCAGCTGTATTACATGTACTCAAATTAATGTGTTTTTTTTGAATTAAAACTTGAATAAATATAAAATATTAGCGCATAATAAATGGTTATAAATAATAGAATTTTAAACCTAAGGCATTAAAAAAACAAAGATTCGAGGCACATTTGAAAAAAACACAGTTGTCTGTTGGCATTTTGGGTTTAGGAATAGTAGGGACTGGTGTTGTGAAGATTCTTACTGAAAAACATAGAGAGCTTGCTTCAAAACTGGGATTACCTATTGTTGTGAAGAGAGTTGCTGACATCGATGTTCGGAGAAAGAGGGCATTAAAGCTTCCTCGCAATGTATTTGTAAAAAATGCTGAAACAGTCATTGATGATCCTTCTATTGATATAGTCATTGAACTTATTGGCGGTATTCATCCCGCAAAGGAATATATACTCAGGTCTCTCAGGAATGGAAAGCACGTTGTTACTGCTAATAAAGCACTGCTCGCGTCTGAGGGGTCTGATATATTTAAAGCTGCTCATAAAAATAAGGTTGTAATTGGGTTTGAAGCATCTGTTGGGGGGGGTATCCCCATAATAAAGATTATACGGGAAGCATTAATAGGGAACAGGATTAAGGCGCTATACGGAATAATTAACGGAACCTCTAACTACATACTCACGAAGATGACCGAGGCGGGTATTGATTTTTCAACAGCTCTCAAAGAAGCCCAAACCCTGGGTTATGCTGAAGCTGATCCAACGCTCGATGTTAATGGTACTGACGCTGCCCATAAACTCGCAATACTTGCTACTTTATCTTTTCATATACCAGTATCTTATAAAAAGATATATACGGAGGGGATAACGAGAATAACGCCGCTGGATATTGCATTTGCATCAGAATTTGGTTATACAATTAAGCTTCTTGCAATTGCAAAACAGCTGAATACAGACATCGAATTAAGAGTGCATCCGACCATGCTACCAAAGGAATACCTCATATCACATGTGAACGGTGTTTTTAATGCAGTGTATGTAGAAGGAGACGCGATTGGTCCTGCACTTTATTACGGGCGAGGCGCAGGGGATATGCCAACGGGGAGTGCTGTTATAAGTGACATAGCCGATATAGCGAGGAGCATTAAAGGAGGTGCAAACACTTTGTTTCGTGGTAATAGAATACAAAGGAAAACGAACCTTACATTACAAAAGATTGAGGATATACAGGGCAGTTATTACTTCAGGTTTTCTGTCCTTGATAGGCCTGGCGTCTTGTCGAAAATATCTGGTATTTTAGGGGATTACAATATAAGCATAAAATCTGTTATACAAAAAGAAAGGCACAAGGAAAAGGTAGTGCCACTCGTAATGATGACGCACAAAGCACGGGAGAAAGATATAATTTCTGCTGTGAAGAACATTAAGAAGCTCACCGTAGTGCATGGCAACCCGGTATATATCAGAGTTGAGGGGGGAAAAGAATAATAGTATGGAAGAACAAAAGATAGATAAAAAACTTGATATCAAGGGGGTTGTGTGCCCCTATACTCTCGTTAAATCAAAGCTTGCAATAGAAGGCATGGAAGTTGGACAGATTCTTGAAATAGTGCTGGATTATCCTGAAGCATCAGAGAGTATCCCAAAAGCTATGGTTAACTACGGGCATACAGTCCTGAAAATAGAAAAGATTAATCCCAATGACTGGGTTATTCATGTCAGGAAAGAGGTTGAAGACTAATGGACTTCACAGAAGAACAACTTCAAAGGTACAGCAGACACATCATCCTGCCGGAAGTTGGAGGTAAAGGTCAAAAAAAGATATCCAGCGCAAAGGTTTTCATAGTGGGCGCAGGAGGTCTTGGTTGTCCCGTTGGCTTTTATCTTACAGCAGCAGGTGTAGGAGATATTGCGCTCATTGACAACGATAACGTTGAGTTGAGTAACTTACAGCGTCAGATTGCTCATAGCACGAAAACATTAGGCATGAACAAGGCTGAATCTGCCAAAAAAACATTTGAGACATTAAATCCTGATGTCAATATATCTGTTATAAAAGAGAGGATCAACAGCAAAAATATTATTGATTTAATAAAAGACTACGACATAGTGGTTGATGGTTCTGACAACTTTCCTACACGATATCTTGTAAACGATGCGTGCGTAATGCTCAAAAAACCTCTTGTCAGCGGGGCTATTTTGAGGTTTGAGGGGCAGGTAACCACTATACTTCCTGGTGAAGGGCCATGCTATCGGTGTCTTTTTGAGGTTCCGCCTCCGCCAGGACTTGTGCCTTCATGTCAAGAAGCAGGGGTTCTTGGAGTCCTCCCGGGTGTTGTCGGAACGCTTCAGGCAACAGAAGTTTTAAAGTTAATACTGGGAAAAGGGAAACCGCTCTGCGGGCAGTTATTAATATACGATGCTCTGGGAGTTAACTTTAGGAGAGTTAAGATACCGAAAAATTCTGATTGTGCGATATGCGGTAAAAATCCGACTATCAAGGAACTTACCGATAGTACTGAGGAGTACTGTGCGTTATAAAGTAACTGATTAAGAAACTGATTTGTATTAACAGTGTTCCTCCCGGGATAATTTCGGATTTCATGATTTCATTTTAAAATTTAAGAATTATGTAGGGATGTAATATATATGCCAAACCCTGAAAGAGTATTCTCAGGATGGAAGATACAATGAGTCTTGTAAAAGCGTTGAAATGCAGAGAATGTGAGAGAGAATATCCTCTTGAGCCTATCTATGTATGTGAATTTTGCTTTGGTCCTCTTGAGGTGGCCTATGATTATGACCGCATTAAAAAGACTATGACAAGGGAAAAAATTGAAACAAGACCTCAGAATTTATGGCGATATAGAGAGCTCTTACCGATAGAAGGTGAACCTTCGGATGCCTTGTATACTGGATTTACTCCATTGATAAAGGCTGATAACCTTGCAAGATTTATTGGAATAAAAGAGCTTTATATCAAGGATGATTCAGTATCACATCCTACACTATCCTTTAAAGACAGGGTGGTAGCAGTAGCTCTCGCAAAGGCAAGGGAATTTAAATTTAACACTGTGGCATGTGCATCGACCGGCAATCTTGCACATTCTGTTTCTGCTCAGGGGGCAAAAGCAGGATTTAAGAGATTTATATTTATACCTGCAACGCTTGAATACAGTAAAATAATCGCTTCACTTGTTTATGAGCCTAACCTGATTGCTGTCGATGGCAACTATGATGAAGTCAACAGGCTTTGCAGCGAGGTTGCAAATAAATACAAATGGGCTTTTGTAAATATAAATATCAGGCCGTTTTATGCTGAAGGGTCTAAGACGCATGGATTTGAAATTATAGAGCAACTTGGATGGCGTACCCCTGACAACATAGTAGTACCCTGTGCGAGCGGGTCGCTTATGACCAAAATATGGAAAAGCTTTAAAGAAATGAACATAATAGGACTCATCGACGGCATAAAGACAAAAGTATTTGCTGCTCAGGCAACAGGTTGTTCACCTATTATAACTGCAATAAAAAAAGATATAGATGTCATTAAACCTGTTAAGCCGGATACCGTTGCAAAGTCCCTTGCGATTGGCAATCCTGCAGATGGATTTTATGCAACTCAGGTGGTAAAGGAAAGCGGTGGTTTTGGCGAGGATGTATCAGATACAGAAATTATTGAGTGTATAAAATTGCTCGCAAGGACCGAGGGGATATTTACAGAAACAGCCGGTGGTGTAACCCTTGCTTCGGCTATAAAGCTTAAAAAACAGGGTTATATCAAAGAAGACAGTTCAACGGTACTATGCATTACAGGTAATGGTCTTAAGACTCAAGAGGCATTACATGGACACACCATGCAACCGTATCATATAAAGCCTAATTTATTATCATTTGAAGAAGCCCTGAAAAAAATAGAAGGAACCAAGGGTTAGAGTTTAAAAGGAGGTGATGACCAATGGCTGTCAAAGTAAAAATACCCGTGCCGCTTCAGAGATTAACACAAGGCAAAGATGAGGTAGAAGGTGAGTCAGGAACTGTTATAGAACTCATTAATGCTCTGGACAGAAAATACCCTGGGCTCGGAGAAAGGATATCTGATGGTGGCAAGATAAGGAGGTTTGTTAATGTATATGTAAATGAGGAAGATATACGGTTTCTTAAAAGCGAAAATACAGAGGTAAAAGACGGAGACGAGGTTTCTATTGTCCCTGCAATAGCAGGAGGCTGTTTTCTATAAATAACATGGAAGGAGGAACGGATGAAATACAGAGTGAGACTGACATTCCCGCAACATCTTATTAAAGAACCTGTTATTTTTAACATGGCAAAAAAATATGATATCATGCCAAACATAAGAAGAGCACGGGTTACCGATACCATTGGAGAAATGATTCTGGAACTTGAGGGTGCAGAGGAAAACCTGAAAAACGGTGTTGAGTCATTGAAGCAAAAAGGGGTAGAGGTGGAATTCGTGGAAGGTGATTTAATAGAATAATTATGGCAGTATGGCGAGGAATAATCGAAAAGTATAAAGATTTTCTTCCGGTATCACATAGTACCCCGATTATTACCTTACAAGAGGGTTCTACCCCGCTCATTAAAGCTGAAAGCTTAGCACGGAAACTAACCAAAAACATTCATTTATATCTCAAATATGAAGGTGCCAATCCAACCGGTTCATTTAAAGACCGTGGAATGACACTCGCCATTTCAAAGGCAGCGGAAGAGAACGCAAGAGCAGTTATCTGTGCTTCAACAGGGAATACGTCAGCATCTGCATCTGCATATGCTGCGAAGGCAAACATACCCTGCGTAGTTCTTATCCCTGAAGGGAAGATAGCGATGGGAAAACTCGCCCAGGCAATGATACACGGTGCAATGGTGATTCAGGTTGATGGCAATTTTGATGATGCACTGGGGATGGTTAAGGAAATCGCTGCAAAACATCCTCTTGTTCTTGTAAATTCTCTGAATCCCTTTAGGATAGAGGGTCAGAAGACGGCAGCATTTGAAGTGTGCGATCAAATGGGAAGTGCCCCTGTCTATCACGCTCTTCCGGTCGGAAATGCAGGGAATATAACCGCCTACTGGCAGGGGTATAAAGAATACCATTCAGCCGGGAAGATTCATTCGCTTCCCACAATGCTCGGCTTCCAGGCGGCAGGTGCAGCGCCCATAGTGCTCGGGCATCCGGTTGATAAGCCTGAGACTTTTGCTACCGCAATACGTATAGGTAATCCCGCCGGCTGGAAAGCAGCGGTGGCTGCACGAGACGAGTCAGGAGGGAAAATAGAGGCTGTTACAGATGATGAAATCCTGGAGGCCTATAAATTTATAGCATCAAGCGAAGGAATCTTCTGCGAGCCTGCATCTGCTGCGTCACTTGCAGGCGTAATAAAACTTGCACAGCAAAACTATTTTTCCAGTGGGGATACGGTTGTCTGTACCCTGACCGGTAACGGCCTGAAAGACCCTGACAGTGCCTTTAAAAATTCCAAGGAACCCATCAGGATAGAACCGACACTCTCTGATTTAGAAGATATCCTGAGAGGGTGCTGCATAGATTAGAGTTTATCTGCATTTACACTTCAAATTGAAGAGCACAAATCCAATCTTACAGTTGTTTCCAAATTTAGCCTTGAAAGGACATTAATAGGGATAGCTGTCCCTATTTTGTTATTTTAGTAAGGTATTGTTTAATACGCGTAAAGTCATTAAGTCCAATAATCGTAAATTCCCTGTCATGAGGTATTTTTAAACCTTTTTCTATAACAGCAAGATAGCCTTCCGCG
>DAOVVO010000110.1 GCA_030637135.1 Nitrospirota bacterium | reverse complement strand
TTTACGTAAAACAGGTCTGAAAGATACAGACTCAGCTCCTTACTGCTTACTGTCTACTGCCTCTTATCTTTCCCTTTTCCCGTTTTTCATCATTTCCCGCCTTTCCCGCTTTCTACATACTTGCTATTTTCTTCTCTCTACTTCTTCAAGAGAGGTCAGAGCACGGCAAGCCTTTTCTGTGCATGAGCACCAAGCTCGGTATCAGGTGCAATTTGGAGCTGATATCTGTACTCTCTGATCGCACTTTCTCTATTATCTGTATTCTCATAACATATCCCCAGAATCCCATGGACTTCAGGATGGCTGGGAACTACCCGTGAAAATTTCTCAAGGTAGGGGATGGCCTGTCTGTAATTTTTAGTCAAGAAATAACTCTTGCCTATGCCGATATGAGAACCGAGATGGTCAGGATATAAATCAATGCTTCTTTTAAAGTTGTTAATAGCAAATGTATAATTCTCTCTGAAATAATGAACAAGTCCTGATCCATAAATTGAAGGCTGATATCCCGGGTCTCGTGAGAGAGCATTTTCAAATGCTCTTTGAGCTTCACTGTAATTTTGCTGTCGTAATTTTATAAAACCTAATAAATTATAGAAAGGAGCCTGCTCATTATTGAGCCTGATTGCTTCTCTAACCCTCTGTTCCGCAGACTGAAAGTTTTTTTTCTGATAATAAACTTCTGCTTTATCGTAAACGTGATAAACCTTGTTTATTTCTTTAATTCTGTTTAATTCTGTCTGAAATCGTCTCCTGAATGTACCGTCACCCCTAATCCTGTAGGGAGGAAGTTCATAAATCATTGCCTGAATTTCAGAGAGCCTGACGTCTTTTCTTGGATGTGTTGACAGAAGGTTACTTATGAAAGTATCTTCATTGCGCGTTTTCCCAAGTCTCCTCAAATAGTCATCTACCGTTTTCTCAAGAATCTCATGTGCTCGCAGTGCTTCTTGAGGATCATAACCAAGCACTGACATATATTTTACTCCAAGTCGATCTGCCTGAAGTTCCTGACCTCTGTCATATTTAAGGAGCAGGAGACTGCTGCCTATTGCACCAAGTGTTAAGAGTGTATCAGCCCCTTTTGTTCCACCGAGAGCCGCTTCGCTTAAAGAAAGGCCGAGTCTATAAAGGGTTGTGCGTGAGAGCCTTTGTGCTGTGTGTCTTGCCATGACATGGCCTATCTCATGTCCCATGACAGCAGTAAACTGTGCTTCATTTTCAAGATCACTGAGCAGTCCTCTGGTTATAGCTACATAACCTGGAAGAGCAAATGCATTTGGTATGGAAGTATTTTGAATATGAAATTCAAATGGGAGATAAGGCCTCTCAGAATTTTGCCAGATGCGTATAACAATTCCCTTAAGATAGGATTCAAGTGCCTGGTCATGGTATTGTCCGCCGAACTCCCAATGAGCAGAAGGGGAAACATCTTTTCCGATTTGAATCTCCTGGGTCTCACTTATGAGCATTAATTCCCGCTGTCCTGTGACAGGATTGATAGCACAGGAGACGAGAAGCAGAAAGAAACAGATAAAATATTTTTTAAACATTTTTAACTTTTATATGGTATATCCTGAAACTTGAGAATTTCCAATCTATTCTAACGTATTATTATAGTGTCTTCAACCTCGAAACTTTTAATAATTTTTTATACAACATCTTTTTTTGTTTTGCTAAAAAGCACAAACCTCTGAGACTGTCAAGAGAATAATTCCGAGAACAAAAATAACCTGAGTAATAGTTTTATCATATCTCAATGCATTCCATTCATAACTCAATAACTTTAAAACAACAAATCAAAAAAAATTTTGTCTTTCCTCAATCCTGTATGGTATAAATTCCATATGTTTGGTAAATATCGTTTTTTCATGCTTTATAATTTAAAATCAACCTGTCATCGATTTGTGGTTTCTTTACCCCTTATGTTCCTTTCATGTGCAATTACATTGATCTTTTTTACCTCATGCTCCCGTCACGATGTTGTAGAAGTACACTTTAAATCACATGGAATGACTTATCCGTTGGACACCTCAGACATTACTGCCTGGAATTTAAAACGTGTTAACATTGAGGAAAGCGAATTGTTCGCACCTGATGCAATGGAGTACATAGAGAGTGGAATACAATTTGTGAAAGAATATTTTCAGCAGCAAGACTTCAAAACATTTATCCCGGGTGCACAGGCATTAGCGCTCAGCAAACCAGTTCTTTTTCGAGATAAGTCCGGAGAAGTTGGATTAATGGTCAGGGCAGTTTATTACGGAGCAGGCAAACCGAGTAGTCACATCACACTTCCCGTTGAGCATCTTGGCACTGATACACAACTCTGGCGGGTAGAAAACTTTGCATATTTTAGCAGAGATTATGATTACCGAACGTGGAAATTTAATGGATGGGTTTTTTAATAAGAAATTATTACCGATTAAGATGGATTAACAATTGTCTGATTATTCAACAATAGTAAGTACTTTTAAAAAAAAAGTAATAATGATACAATTCCTTTATGGAACGAAGGAGTTCTAAGAGAAAAATTGTCAGCATACACGCAGAGCTTATTTCGGATGGTACAAGTTATGAAGTATTTATAGAGAATATGAGCAAAGACGGTATATATATTGTAACCAATCCAGAGAAGACAAATGTGGATTTTATTACCGGGAAAAGATTTAACGTGAAATTTCAAACTGCCTCAGGAGGGATTCTGAATCTGAAATGCAGGGTAAAATGGCAATATAAAACCCCACCACACGGTTTAACGTACAGTGTCGGCATGGAGATTATAGACCCTCCTGCTCCCTATGAGGAATTTTTACAATCTCTCGAATAATCTCAACATTTTAACGTTTATGTTTATTTTTGTATGTTTACCCCATTAGAGAAAGTTCATCCCGTTAGAAATAAATTTCTAACGGGATAATGTAGTGATTACCTTTCAGAGCCGACGGTGGTTCACCCCGTAAAAGACCAAAGGTCTTACGGGGTAAAAAGTTACTGTAGGCGCATACCGTTAGAGATTGTAAAATCTCTAACGGGGCTTACTATACAAAAACTATACAGTTTGAGGTCTGTTTATCTATGCCCCTTTTTATTTAGTACACCTACAAGTCAATAACTGAGAGGGAATAAAATATTAAGGATTACGGTATGAAACAAACCAGGGCTTGGAATGACCCAACTTCTAAAAGTGATTTATATTCCTTAATAGTGTTTTAACTTTCCATAATTACTACTTTCAAGTGTTAGATTCAATAATTATAGACAAATGAATTTAAGTCTTCTTTTTGCCGGATAATTTTAGATTGTTCCAATGCCTTGTCTCTATTATCAAACTTTCCTATGAGAACCCTGTGAACAATCTCCTTGTTACTCCTTGAAACTTTTCGAATCAATGAATCATAACCTTTTTGTTTGAATTCATCAGCAAGCGAAACAGCATTTTCCTCGATTGAAAAAGCACCTATATGGACTGAATAAATTATTTTCTTCAGGGCTTTTGGTTTATCGGTAGAGAAATGATACACAAATGAATGTAAGCCTTCTTTTTGCCGGATAATTTTGGATTGCTCCAACGCCTTGTCTCTATTATCAAACTTTCCTATGAGAACCCTGTGAATAATCTCACTGTTTCTCCTTGAAACTTTTCGAATAAATGAATCATAACCTTTTTGTTTGAATTCATCAGCAAGCGAAACAGCATTTTCCTCGATTGAAAAAACACCCATATGGACTGAATAAATTATTTTCTTCAGGGCTTTTGGTTTATCGGTAGAGATCGGTTTTTCCTGAAAAACTTCCTTTTTGTCAGTGATTGCAGGAGGGGTGATTATAGTATCTGATTCACCAATGGCTACCGGAGGAACAGCTTTCTCTGCCGCTCTCTCTTCTACAGAAATTGATTCTAATATTTTTTCTATCTGAACAAACTTCTTTTTTTCAGGAGACTTTTTAAAAAAAGTGTTTAAGAAGTTTCCATCAGTATTAATAAAAAGAAATGCCACGATACCGACTACAATAAGGATTAAGGCAATTGCGTAGAGAATAAGCCTGCCTCTGAACCTCTTTTCTCCATAATCTGAAAAATCATCCTCTTCCCTTCCCTGTACCTTATCTAATCCCTCATCCTCATTGTCCTCTATCGGTTCAACTATCTTTTCCGCTGA
>DAOVVO010000025.1 GCA_030637135.1 Nitrospirota bacterium | reverse complement strand
GCAGTTTAAAGAGCCTCTCGGAATATGAGGAACACAGACTTAAAAATAATGTTAAAAAAGGCAAAGGACTTTATCTTGTGAAGGCTGTTTTTAATATAACTGATTTTGCCCCGCAGCTCGAGTCTTTGAATAAAGACTTGAAGAGCATGGGTGAGGTAATTGCAACCCTGCCAGTTTCCGAAGAGGTGCCTGAGAACGCTTTAGGATTTAATCTTTTATTTGGCAGTTTTTCAGAAATCGATGAAATCAAATCAAAGACGAAATCAACTGATATAAAGATTATATCCAAGCTTCAGAGAACAAAGAATGAAAAAGCTGCTTCGCCTGTTTTAAAAGGTAAAGACATTTCATTAAAGAGCACTACTAATACGGTTAGGGTTGATATTGAAAAGTTGGATAGAATCCTGGATACCATTAGTGAGCTTATGCTGGCCAAGGGTGCTGTTGTGAGGATTGGCAAGGAATTAACTGAAAAGACAGGGTACACCCCTTTAACAGTCGATTTACACAGGATTTCACAAACTCTCGACAGAAAACTTGCGGAGCTGCAGGATTATATTCTTGAACTGCGAATGGTTCCTTTCTCACAGATTTTTGCGCGGCTCTCACAAGTTGTCAGAAGATATACCAGAGAGATTGATAAAGAGATAGAAGTTCTGTTTTTCGGAGAAAATACAAAAATAGACAAGCAGTTAGCTGAAGAGATAATTGATCCCTTAATACACCTCATTAGAAACGCAATTGACCATGGCATTGAGTCGAGAGAGGAAAGGAAGAGTAATGGCAAGAAAGAGCACGGCGCTATAACTATTAAAGCTTTTCCTGAAGGGAGCAAGGTAGTAGTTACCATTAGGGACGATGGTGCAGGCATTGATGCTGAAAAGGTTTTACGCAGGGCACTTGAGAATGATTTGATATCTGAGGATCAGGAGCTTGGAAGCAAGGAAATATTCAATCTGATTTTTCTTCAGGGTTTGAGCACAAAAAAAGAGGCAGATGAAGTTTCGGGCAGAGGGGTTGGTATGGATATTGTGAAAGAAAAAATTACGTCACTCGGAGGTTTTATAGATGTAGAGTCTGAAAAAGGAAACGGTACCACGTTTACTCTTGCACTGCCGATTACGCTTGCCATTATCAAGGCATTGATTGTACAAGTATCAAGTGAAAAATTTGCTGTGCCCCTTACGTCTATTTCAGAAACGTTTTTTATTGACGATGATAAAGTCCAGACTATCGAGGGCAGAGAGGTTGTGGAAAGAAGGGGTGAAATGCTGCCACTGCTGAGGGTTGCCGATATATTTAAACTCGAGCAAAGACCTGAAAAAGAGTGTTTTGCAGTAGAAATCGGGTTAGGGAACAGACGCCTTGGACTTTTAGTGGACAACCTTCTGGAACAGACAGAAGTTGTTATCAGACCCCTTGGAGAACATCTTAGTGATATCATCGGTTTATGCGGAGCTGCAGAAATAGGGAGGCATGAAATCGTTCTTGTACTTGATGTCGAAGCTTTGATGGAGGAGGCATTTACACGAAAAAAAATAGCCCGTTCAGCATTGGATACGTGATACGGCTATGAGAATGTGACGATATGCATCCCAAAATAACATTAAAATGATTAGAATGTATCGATATGTTATGTATTACAAGAATAATTAACACTATTGCTTTTCATGCAGTGCTCCAAAGTTTCGGAATGGATGCGCATGATATATCAGAAAAAATAACTGGTGATGTGGGACGTGAATTAGGATTAAACGGGGAAAAGCAAGGAGTTACGTTTGGATAAAGCACACATCAGTAAAAAAGTTGCTAAACGGCAGGAAAATAATAAAGAGCACAACAATGAGTCATATCAGAAGGGAGGCCCCGTGCAGTCTAATGCCGAAATTGAGGAAACACCCAAAGGAAATCCTGCCCATGCCGGGAAAAAACAGGCAAATACTGCGCACTTTAAAGGAAACAGCACGTCAGAAATAACCGGGTTAAAAGACATACAGGAAAAAGAAAAGGATGTCCCGGTAGATGAAACAGAGATTCTGGCTTTTAAAATCGGCACTGAAGAATATGCAATAAGGATGGCAGAACTGCAGGAAATTATCAGATATCAAAGGATTACTGCTGTACCCTGTTCCCCGAACTATTTAGTAGGTGTTACATCCGTACGCGGCAAAATTATTCCGGTAGTTGATCTCAAGGTGAGATTAGGGATGGAAGGTGAGCATAGAGGACGTCAGAAAATAATCATTCTATCAGGTAAAAAAGGGCCATTGGGTGCTTTAGTTACTTCTATATTAGGAGCGTTCAGATTCCCTTCATGTGAGCTCCTCCCTCCTCCGTCAACCTTGACAGAAGATGAGAAAAATTTTATAGAAGGGGTTGCGAAAATAAATAATAAATTTATTTCAATCTTGAATATAGATGAAATAACCAAAGTTTGAGACTATATGAAATTGAGCCTTGAGCATAAAATTGTTGGACTGGTTATCGTAATATTAATTATATGCGCCATCGTTATAGGTTTTATAGGAGTTACCTTTATACGAGCTGATATCCGTTATATTGTTGATACGTATTCAGGTTCTACCATTAATTTTATTAAATATGCTATTGAAGAAACCCTGGTTACAGGCGATCCTGGTGTCACCAAGGATTTAATCAGGAAGAAAAGAAATTCTCCGGGACTTGAAAATATCACAGTTTACAATGATAAGGGACAGGAAGCGTTTTCAAAATTTAAGAGAAGAGTACGGTCAGAAGAAGCGTCTATTTTTGTCACACTTAACAGTACCGGTTCTTCATTCCGCCAGGAAACTGAAGATTCAATTGATTACTACATGCCCCTCAAAAATACCGACCGCTGTATCGGGTGTCATGATAAACAGAACAGTGTCCTCGGCATTGTTAAAGTCTCGATGTTCATAAAAGATGCCAAAGAAAGAATACTTTACAGGACAAGAATTATTATATTCAGTTTGCTATTTTCAATAATTTTTCTTGGGACAGGACTCTGGATAATTTTTAAAAGAGCTGTCATAAACCCGGTAAAAGACCTTGAAAGAGCAACAAAATCTTTATCTTCGGGAAACCTTTCTTTTCGTACGGACATACATTCAAAAGATGAGATCGGACTTCTTAATAAACATCTGAAGTCATCTATCAGAGATGTGAGTGCAATTATTAAAAGGGCGTTTATCGTGTCAGAAAAAGTTGGTAAGATAACCCATGAAGTTGGAACTGAGTCAAAGAAAATCGTCGAAGGAACAAGGTTGGAAGCTGAAGCATCGGATAACATTCATACCTCCGTTAAAGAACTCGATAATTCCATAGGCGAAATCACAGAAAATATTGATGCACTCAGTTCATCTTCAGAGCAGATAACTGTAGCGGTTGATGAAATGGTCACAAATAATGATCAGATAACTCAGAATACTGTTGAACTGTTTGGTGCTGTAGATTCAGGTTCATCCTCTATTGAAGAAATGTCAATTAGTATACAGGAAATAGCCGGGAGAACTAAAGAACTCACTATTTCCGCGGAAGAAACCCTGACTGCAATAGAAGAGATTAATTCAACTGTAAAAGAAATAGAATCAGAAACAAAAGAAGCAGCACTGCTTTCAGAAAAAGTTACTTCTGATGCATCAACTTTTGGTATGGATGCAATACGTAAAACACGAGAAGGAATGGAAAGAATCAAAGCCAAGGTGCAAAAAACAGCTGAATTTATCGAAAAACTAAGCAACAGATCAGAAGAGATAGGGAAAATCCTGAATGTTATAGATGAAATAACTGACCAGACGACTCTGCTTTCCCTGAATGCTGCAATCCTGGCTGCCCAGGCTGGAGAACACGGAAAAGGTTTTTCCGTGGTTGCAGATGAAATCAAGGATCTTGCCGAAAGGACAGCCTTCTCAACACAGGAGATAGGGACCCTTATAACGTCTGTGCAAACCGAAGTAAAAGGAGCTGTTGTCGCTATGACAGAGGGGTTGAAAACTATTGATGAAGGAAACAGTCTCTCAAGTGAAGCAGAAGGCGCATTGGAGAAAATTATCGAAAGTTCGAAAAAGTCAACTTCCATGGTTTCTTCGGTTCAGGTTGCCACATCTGAGCAGACGAAAGGAATCAAATTTATTACTGATGCAATGGATAGAGTAAAAGAAATGGTGAAACAAATTTCAAAGGCAGTTTTTGAACAGGCAAGTGGTGTTGATAACATAATGTCAGAATCGGAAAAAATTAAAGGTACATCAGCGCAGGTTAAAAACGCTAATCTTGAGCAATCTAAAGCAGGGAAACAAGTATATAAGGCGCTTGAACATACAAACTTCAAAATACATTCCATAGCAGGCGCACTCAAAGAACAGAAGTCTGGCAGCGGCGAGATCGTAAATTCGCTTGTGAGGATAAAATACCTCTTTGAACAGAATAAAAACTGGGCATCTCTCATAAACAACAAGCTTGTAAGGCTGCAAAAAGATGCTGAACTTCTCATAACAGAACTGGGCAGGTTTAAAGTCGAAAGTGCTCGGGAAAAAACAGAAGTGATTACGTTCGGTGTTATTCCCCTGGAATCACCAGCTGAAATGTATAAACGTTTCATTCCCCTCACAAAGTACCTTTCGAAGAAAATGAATAAAAAAGTAGAACTACACATGTCAGTGGACTTTGAAGAAACCATAAAAAACATCGGAGAGGGAATCTTTGATTTCTGTTATATGACGCCTTCAACATATATTGAGGCACGAAATAAATATGATGTTCAAGTTATCGCGAGTGCACTCAACGAAGGTAAACCATTTCATTACAGTGTCATAGTAACCAGAGAAGGAAGTAATATTAAGGATGTTGAAGATATAAAAGGCTGTTCTTTTGCCTTTGGAGACAAGCATTCAACATCGAGCTATATTGTTCCGAGGGCAGTGCTCAATGAGGCTGGTATAGACCTCGATGACCTGGGTTTCTATGCATATTTAGGACATCATGATGAGGTTGCCAGGGCAGTTTTGAACGGAGAATTTGACGCTGGAGGCATTATGGAGTCTACAGCTGAAAAATTTAAAGAACAAGGACTTATAAGTATTAAACGTTCTTTTGAAATACCGGAATTCAATATCTGTGTTAACCGGAGTGTATCTGAAAAAGATAAAAAACTAATAAAACAATATTTTCTGGAGCTGAGTGAAAATAGCGCCAGACACAGAGCAATCCTCCAGTCAATAAACCCTGCCTATTCCGGCTTTATTCAGGCACACGATAGTGATTATGACGGAATACGGGATATAATGCAAAGAATCAAGCTGGAAAAAGTATGAAAGAAACTTCATTGTTAACAACTCACATTATCATGACGTTAGTAATTATCCTTCCTGCAGAGCCGGGGGTTACGTCTGTTATGTTATTTTTGTCAACATGTGCCAGTCTCATTAATTGCCTTGATGAAAAAATAAATCGCAGAGGGGAACGGTTAGCACGATTATACGGAAGGATTTAAACGTGAGCAAATTTGTTATATTTACTGTTGCACACAAAGAGTTTGGAATACCACTAGAAAGAATTGTTGAAATTGTAAAGTCTCAGAAGATTACCAACCTTCCCAAGTTGCCTTCTTTTATCAGTGGAGTGATAAACCTCAGAGGTGCTGTTATCCCCCTCATTGATTTAAGAAAACGTTTAGGTGTAGAGCCTGTTTCCCTAAAAGAGAGGGTTATCATACTAAAAATGCACGAAGAAAAAATAGGGCTTCTCGTTGACGATGTTAAAGAAATAATGGACATTGAAAAGGAACATATAGCTACTCCACCTTCTCTTTTTAAAGGGCTTAAACCTGAATACCTTTTATCTATCGGGAAAATTGCTGACAGGTTAGTAGTTATTCTGAATATTGAAACTCTGCTCACTTCTGAGGAAATGATATTGCTTGAAGAAAGCAAGGAAACTTTATTTTCTACGGAAGCCGCAGAAAATATTTCACAAGAAAAAGAGGAAAAGGAACAAGGTGTCTGAAGATTTAGAATTCTTATTGAAACACAAAGACCCGGAGGTCAGGATACAGGCGTTAAAGGATTTGCAAAGTCGGAGTGAGAAACCTTACATTGTGTCCGCTCTTATAACATGTCTTGGAGATGAGAATTGGCGTGTAAGAAAAACCGCGATTGAGATGCTCCTCGATATGAGAGGAGAGAATATTATAGAACAGCTTATCAATACCCTGTACCAGGAAAATGCTAATGCAAGAAATTCATCAATTGAGGCCCTTATAGAATTGGGACCTGAAGCTACTGATTACCTCATTAAAGAATTTAAACATGCGAATACTGATGTTAGAAAATTCATTATTGATATTCTCGGTAGAACAGGAGAATTAAAGGCATTCCCCTTATTAGTAGAGGCGCTCGAAGATTCTGATGAAAATGTAAAAACCGCGGTCGTGGAACATCTAAGCTCTATGCCAAAGAATATATCTGTGATTAATACATTGATAGCAATTTTAAAAAGTGAAAATGTTTGGGTTGCCTATCATGCTGCTGCTGCACTCGGCAGAATAGGTGATGTAAGGGCTGTAGATGCTCTTGTATCTGAATTACCCCGAAAGGAGCTGAGGAAGCCGGTGATCAATGCACTCGGCAAGATTACCGAAGCGGGCTGGATTTCCTCTGTTGTACCTTTTCTGGAAGATGAATCAAAGGCTGTCAGGGAAGAAGCTGTTAAGGCTTTAGCAGAAATTGTTCATGGGGGAATATCTACTGAAATACTTGTGAAAAATTTAAAAAACACCTTCGGGGAAAGGGCATCAGAGCTTCTCATGCCACATACCCAGAGCAATTTCAAGGAAGTCAGTATTTCTGCTCAACTCCTTATAGGGCTCACCATGGAAAAAAGCATCCTGCCCTCTCTCCTTGAGTTATCTGTTGAAGAAGAATACAGCCAATCGGTTATCAGGGTTCTGACCTTTATGGGGAAGCTCGCACCAGAATCGTTGCTACCTTTTTTTAAGGCTGACCACCCTTACCATAGAAGGGTTATTTGTGAAGTGGCAGGCAAAGTGAAATCTGATGTTTTTTTTAAGCCCCTTGTCGGGTGTCTTAAGGATGAGGACGGTCATGTAAGGGGAAAAGCAGCAGTTGCGCTTTCATATATAAATAAGCCAGAAGCGATTAAATATATAAAACCGCTTCTGCTTGATGAATATGAGAATATTCAAGAGGAAACAATAAAGTCTCTTTCGAAATTTGGGAAAAATCTTAATGTTGATGAAATCATCAAGGGTCTTTTAGATAAAAGTGCAACACTCAGAAAAAATTCTGTCAAACTTCTCGGATTGCTTGGAGAGCAGGGTTCAATAGAGGCAGTCGGTGTTGTTCTTAAAGACAGTGATGTGAGGGTGCGGAAAGCTGCAGTTGAAGCACTATCTTCTATTGGCGGTCCCCGTGCTGTGAAGTTACTGCTCCATGCACTTACTGATGAAACAGCTGAAATCTGCCGTATTGCAGCTCTTAAGATTGGTAAATTGCACGCTGAAGAAGGGGTAGAACCATTGATTGTTCTTCTCCGTGATAGGGATGTCTGGATTAGAACTGCAGCAGCGGAAGCTCTTGGCAATATAGGCAATAAAAAGGCTGTGGATCCTTTAATACAAATGCTTTCTGACGAGTCTGAGCTTGTGAAAACATCTGTTATAGAAGCACTGGGTAATTTTAAAGAGGAAAAGGTGAAAAAAGCCCTTTTACAGCTTCTTCATGACAAAGACTCTGAGATAAGAAGTACTGCCGTAGAGTCTTTAATATTTTTTGATGGGATTATGGAGGATATAGTGCCCCTTTTAAAAGATGGAGAATGGATCGTGAGAAAAAAAGTTGTTGATGTTCTGGGCACATTTTTCAAGGAGAAGAGTTATGCATATTTGAAAGAAGTTGCGGAGACAGATAATGATCCTCAAGTGAAGGACGCTGCCGAGGGATATCTTCATGTTTGAAGAAGATATTATACCGCTTCCAACAGATGTTTTCCGTCTGATTAGAGACTTCTTAAATGAGTACTGCGGTATATATTTCGATGACAATGCAAAATATAAGCTTGAACACAGACTGAACAGACGTTTAGAAATTCACCATCTTAAAAACTTCAGAGAGTATTATCGGCTTCTTAAATATAGTGAAAAATGTAGTGACGAGCTTAAACATATATTGGATATTTTAACTGTAAATGAAACATATTTTTTCAGGGAACAGAATCAACTCCAAGCGTTCAGGGACGAGATCCTTCCTCAATTACAAAACAAGAATAAAGACAAAAAGACAATAAACATATGGTCAGCGGGTTGTTCAACAGGAGAAGAGCCATACACGATTGCTATGCTTATTCTTGAGAAGGGGGGATTTAATGACTGGGATATCAACATTTTTGCCAGTGATATAAGTCAGAGGGTCCTGAAGGTAGCCAGAGAAGGTGTTTATCAAAAAAATTCTTTTAGAACTATGAGTATGTATTTTATAAAAAAGTATTTTCACGCACAGCCGAACGGTAGTCTTAAAATCTCCGATAAAGTTAAAAAGTTTGTAAATTTCAGTAATTTGAATTTGGTAGACTCTCCGAAACTGAAACTAATGGGCAAAATGGACGTGATCTTTTGCCGTAATGTCTTAATATATTTCAATCGTAATGCAAGAAAGAAACTCATAGAAAATTTTGGACACATACTTGTAGAAGGAGGTTATCTCTTGCTCGGGCATTCAGAATCTATTATAAATATATCCACAGATTTTGCCATTCAGTATTTGAGGAACGATATAGTTTATCAAAAACCAATCAGAAAGCCAGAAGCAACAGTTTCAAAATGACGCACTACAATAAAACCGAACATATTAAGGTTTTGATAATTGATGACTCAGCATTTAGTCGCCAGACTATAAAAGAAATGCTTGAGAAAGTGCCAAGGTTAGAAGTTGTTGGTTTTGCTGTAGATGGCTATGACGGTATGAAAAAAATTATACAACATAAACCTGATGTTATTACGCTTGATCTCGAAATGCCCGGAATGGACGGCTTTTCTCTTCTGAGATGGGTAATTGAAGAGAATCCTTTACCTGCTATAGTAGTCAGTTCCTTTGGAGACACAGAGACTGTTTTCAGGGCATTAGAATTAGGTGCGGTGGATTTTATTGTAAAACCAACGCGTAGAGCATCAAAACAACTGAGAGACATAGAAGATGATCTCTTAAACAAGATTGTGGGAATAAAGGCACTTAATATTGAAAAACATAAAAAAACCATTTTACGATTAAAAGACATCAAGGCACAAGATAATCTTAGTCTCGTTCAATACAAAAAAGAATTTGAAACGATTGTCATAGGGGCCTCAACAGGCGGTCCAACTGCAATCCAGAGCATACTGACCCGGCTTCCAGAAAACTTTCCCAGCAAAGTGATTATAAGTCAACACATGCCCAAAGGTTTCACGAGGCAATTTGCTGAAAGGATGAACAGAATATCAGCAATACGTGTAAAAGAAGCTGAACAGGGTGAACCTGTTGAAGAAGGAACAGTGCTTGTCTGTCCAGGAGGGTATCATATGACGATGAAAAGAGAAGGAAGAACTGTGATAGTGGATATAAAGAAAGCTTCAGATGGTGACAAATATGTACCCTCTATTGATATGATGATGAAAAGTGCTGCTGAGGTTTATGGATCAAAAATAATGGGTATCGTTCTTACCGGGATGGGCAAAGATGGACAGAATGGAATGTTGGAAATAAAGAGGAGAGGAGGATATACCGTAACAGAATCAGAAGAGAGTTCGGTTGTTTTTGGAATGCCCCAGGCTGTTATTTTATCTGGAGCTGCGGATAAAGTGATCCCACTTGAAGAGATTTCAGAAGAAATCCTTAATAAGGTAAGAAAATCTAATGAGAGCAGGGCACTCTAAGGCAACTCCTGATTGAGGGAGAAATCATATAAACAATATTTTTAAAAACACAGGCACCAAATAATAAAGTATGATAGTTTTAAATTTTTTAATAACATAAGAACAATGAGTCCATAATGCCGAATATATTGGTTGTTGAAGATTCTCCTTCAGTGAGAAAGTTAATTGCCTTTGCTTTGAAAAGACTGCCTCAATACACAATCACAGAGGCTTCAGATGGTGTGGATGCTCTTAAAAAAATCTCGTCTGATATGTTCGAACTTGTCCTTGCAGATATTAGCATGCCGGTTATGGATGGTCTCAAACTTGTCAGTATTTTAAGAAGTGACACTTAGTATAAGGCTCTTCCAATTATTATGATCACAACCGAGGGGGCAGAAGCAGACAGAGAAAAGTCTCTGGCACTTGGAGCCAGTGCCTATTTATCCAAACCGATACAAATGCAAGAACTTTCAAAAGCTGTTCAGGAGTTACTTGATTAGTAGCCTGCCTTCAACTGGCCGCATGCAGCAGAAATATCCCCTCCTTTGCTTTTCCTTATTATGGCCGTTATTCCCGCGTTAAGGAGAATTTTTTGAAAATCTAAGGTCTTGTCTTCCGAAAGTGTTTTCAATATCATTTTTTTAAAACATGGTCGTAAACGATCAGACCGTAATGGTATAACGGATTTTTGCAATTCCTGTGAAAATAAATTAAATGGTATTAAATTTACCTTTGACCTTATTCCTCTTAATAAATCTACGAGTCTTACAGCGTCATCTTTTGAGGAGTTTATACCATCTAAAAGGACATATTCGAACGTTATCCTCCTCCGCGGCTCCAGCGGGAATTTTTTACATGCATTAATGAGTTTTTTTATAGGATATACCTGATTAAGAGGCATAATCTTATTTCTTACCTTGTCTGTAGATGCATTGAGAGATAGAGCAAGATTTATTCTCGGGCCCTTTTTTGCAAGTTCTGAGATTTTTGGCACAATTCCGGCTGTTGAAAGAGTGATCTTTCTCTTGGAAAAGCCGAGAAGGTTTACCATTCTCCAGAGCGATTCGATAACCTCTGAGAAATTATGTAACGGTTCGCCCATACCCATAAAAACAATATTGGTAATCTTCCGGTTTCTCTGCGGCTTTGTTTTGTTTGAACTGCCCGGTAAGGTATACGGGGTATCGGTGTTTATGAGCCTCTGAGCCGAAATAATCTGGTCAACTATTTCGTAAGCCCTGAGATTTCTTATTAACTTAAGTGTGCCGGTCACGCAGAACTTGCAGCCCATAGCGCATCCGACCTGAGAGGATATGCATAGTGTAAGCCGATTCTGATCCGGTATCAGTACACTTTCTGTGGTTTCCCCGTCGTCAAGTTCAAACAGGAACTTTCGTGTGCCATCTTTTGATTGCTGTTCTTTTAAAACTCTTAAGGTGCTTATGAAGGCTTTTTTGTTGAGCTGCGCTCTAAGATGCTTCGAAAGGTTGGTCATTTCTTCGAAAGAGGTTGCCCTTTTTTTGTAAATCCAGTTGATAATCTGTTGTGCCCGGTAGGGGCTTTGACCGAGATTTTCGACAAACGCTTTGAGTTCTTTTTCTGATAAAGCTTTGAGATTGGTTTTCATACTAAATACATTTTATTTGCCCTGTTAGAGAAAGCCTATCCCGTTAGAAATTTATCTCTAACGGGGTTTTCAATGAATCTTGATGACTTGATATGTTCAGCGGCACACAAACCCTACCCTTTATGGTATGGAAAATACAGGTGCCGCTCAGTATGGCTTCGACTGAGCCTTCGGCCCGAGCTCAGGCCGAGGGCCCAGCCGAATGCCAAACCCCAACTGCTTGTCCTGAGCGAAGTCGAAGGGTTAAGTCGGGGACAGTCGAACGGGTTGATTATTAATTCATGTGTTTATTATCCTAATAAATTAGTATATCATTTATATTCATTCCGTTTTTAAAAGGAGAAACTACGTGGAAGAATGTCGAATGGAGAAACATAAGAGTATTTGCAACTGCACGTATGAACCATGCAGTAGAAAATTAAAATGTTGTGAATGTTTGCACTATCACAGGCGGAACAGTGAGCTTCCGGCATGTTTTTTTAACTCTGAAATTGAAAGGACATATGATCGTTCTGTGAAGGCATTTATCAGGATGCACCGGTAATAAGCCGGTGTGGTGGAACCTGACTGCCGTCAGGCAAGTTGGCAGACCTGCCTGCTCTATGAGTCATAGACCGGCACCTGTCTGCTCTATGAGTCGTAGACCGATAGGCAGGCGCAAATCAAAGATATGTATTATATTTATGCAATTAAGAGTAAAGAGAAAAATTATATTTACGTTGGATTAACAAATAACCCTGAAAGAAGAATAGCAGAGCATAATTATAAAAAAGAAAAAACTACTCGTTTCTACGCGCCATTAAAAACATATTAATAAAAAAATACGGGCCTAGGATTGAAGCTAGAAAAAGAGAAAAACATTTAAAATCAGGAATAGGAAAAGAATATTTGAAATCATTATAAACTTGCCGGCGTGGTGGAATGGCAGACGCGTCGGACTCAAAATCCGATGGGCTTCGGCCCGTGTGGGTTCAACTCCCACCGCCGGCACCAACTACTTTTTAATATTTTCAAATAGTTAGGTATGTTTCTACTCTCTCAAAAACCGTCAGTAAACCGTCAGTAAATGGCTTAATATACCCTACCACCTGACCTTTATTTCTTCCTGAAATAAACAACCTTGCTATCTCTGAAATTCTGTAGATTTCAACTTGTAATAAACAATACTATTGTATGACAAAAAAAGAGCTACAGAAATAGCTCCTTTTTTTCCTGCCAGATTTTCAATATTATTTAAATGTCTTTATTTTTTAATCTTCTATTTCAACCTCTTGTGAAAGGTAATTGATATTGTCATATCCGTTCAATTTCATCTCAA
Organism: Nitrospirota bacterium; assembly: GCA_030637135.1. Lineage (GTDB taxonomy): Bacteria > Nitrospirota > Thermodesulfovibrionia > UBA6902 > BMS3Bbin08 > DAOVVO01. Next base: position 1,096 of record DAOVVO010000025.1, on the reverse strand, counting down.
CATCTACCCCATCTGCTAAGATTCCTTCTACTTCGGCAGTCTGGTAATTAACAGATATGGTCTTATCTGTTTGATAAGTTAATGTGAAAGTTTTGGTACCTGTGTTGAGTAATGAAACAGTTCCTTCTAACATTACATAAATGGAAGAGGCTTCAACGTTGTGGGTATCGAGATTAATGCTAGAAGCTTCAACCACTACTTTAAGCTGGTCTGTATTTGCAAGATTAAGAAGGTCGTCAATGCCTTGCTGAGTGGTCACATTAGAGTAAGAAACAGTGAAGGTTCCACTATTTGTAGTCATTGTGAATCTCTTTGTAGATGTATCTAAGTTGGAAATATAACCTGATATTCCTTCTTCATAGCCATCATTGTGTTTATTGTCAATGCCAGAAGCATTAAGGGGTGAAACTTTTATGGTCACTGAACAAGAAGGCAAACCAAAATCCACGACCTCAAATTCTTTAAGATTAAATTCAAGGGCAAGCTTGTTGTTCTGTTTTGAAAACACATTCACTGCACCGTTTATATCTATGAAACAGGAATTGCCATTACATTGAAGGACATTTGGATTGTTATTTATATCTTTGTATGAAGTGAAGTCGCAAGTATCGGTTGTGTCACTCATATCTGTTAATATCACTTGCTTGCCGAATTCAACATGAATTCTATTATAGCTCCTCGATGTGCAATTTGAGATATCTAAGAGCTGAAGAATAGAAGAAAGGTCTGTTATATCTATATCATCTATAGGTTCAGAGGGTGTCAAAACATCACATGTAGTACTAGTTCCCGTATGTACAAGTTGAACGCTGTTAATTGTAAATTCGACCCTGTTATAATCATCTTCTGGGCTATCAGTAATATAGAGAACCACACTACCAGTAGAAGCACCTCCACTTGAAGAACCTCCTCCACAGTATATCAAAAAAATAGGAGCTAACATTACAAATGGAACGCTTAATAAAAGTATTATAGTTTTTCTCATATTCTCACCTTCTCTTAGATTTTAATTTTTATAAAGGTATATTTTAAAAATTAAATGATATTCAATTTAACATCTTTAATTAATATCACACGATTAATAAAATAAAAAATC
>DAOVVO010000032.1 GCA_030637135.1 Nitrospirota bacterium | reverse complement strand
TCCTTGGGCATAATCTCTTAAATCCTGGTTAATAAGTCTTGAACCCTTGGAGTTATGATAATAACAAATAATAAGTAATTTCTTTAAAAAGGGGGGATAGTGTCATGGATTATACAAACGTTGCATTGAAGGACAGGATAGTGGAAATGTATCCTGAAATTGAAAAGTACGGGATAACCGTTAGTCTTGATTTCAATCGTGCATTGAAAACGTATGATGTGAAATTTACAAAAGAATCACATGAACTTATAACTCATCTCGAAAAGAAAGATGCTGATGAATGTATGGATGGTATTAAATGTATTCATCTCGGGGTTCAGGTTGGTGAATTTATCAAGAACTTTGAGGCAGGTGAATAAAATACTTTTTAAAGGAGGTTTAAGATGCCGGTAATTGAATATTCAGGAATAAATATTAATTTAGACGATGATGGTTATCTTGTTAATTTTGAAGACTGGAACGATAAAATCGCATGCGGTATAGCTGAAAAGGAAGGGATAGACGAACTCACAAAAGAACGGATGGAAATAATTAAATTTATGAGGGATTACTATAAACAATACAGGGCCTTTCCGATTTTAGGCTCTGTTTGTAAGAATGTGCACCAACCAAAAAACTGTGTTAATGAAGATTTTGTAGACCCGCTCAAGGCATGGAAAATAGCAGGGCTCCCTAAACCCTCTGAAGAGGTAATCTCTCTCTTGATACGTAAGCCTGAATGATTCTTAAAGAGTCTCAATAAGACAATAGGTTGATTTAATAATGTGAGCTGTAAAAAGGAATGCTATGAAAGCATTGATTATCAGCGCGGACAATTTTGAGGACTCAGAACTTTTGGTGCCCTATTACCGGCTGAAAGAAGAAGGAATCCAGGTAGAAGTTGCGTCAATAAAAAAGGGCAGCATCAAAGGGAAGCACGGCTACGAGGTGAACGTTGATAAGGTACTGGGAGAAGTGAATCCTGATGACTACGATATTCTCCTTCTTCCCGGAGGAAAAGCGCCCGGTACCATAAGGAAAGAAAGAAGCGCCTTGGATATAGCAAGACATTTTTTCAAAAAGAGTAAGCCTGTTTCTGCTATATGCCACGGACCACAGACATTACTATCAGCAGGTGTCCTTCGCGGCAGACGTGCTACCTGTTATAAGTCAGTGGCTCAGGAAATAAAAGAGGGCGGCGCTGCGTATGAAGATAGAGAAGTAGTTGTTGATAAAAACCTCGTGACTTCAAGACAGCCTTCGGATCTTCCCGCATTCATGAGAGAGACAATGAAAATGCTGAAAAGGCGGTAAAAGAGTGCATAGAAACAGGCTGCCCCCGGGACAGCTTTTACGAGAAGATTTTCCGGTGCTTCACTATGGAGATATTCCTGAATTTAACGAGAACACATGGGATTTTTTCATTAAAGGACTTGTAAAAAACCCGATTGAACTGACATTGAGAGAATTTATGTCTTTACCAGAAAACGAATTTACTACTGATTTTCATTGCGTGACCGGCTGGAGTACATTTGACATCCACTGGAAAGGGGTTCTCTTTAGAGCTGTTGCGGAAAAAGCCGGGCCACTGCAAGAAGCTCGATTTGTCAGTATTTTTTCTGAACATGGATATACCACCAACGTGCCGTTAAAGGTAGCAATGGATGACTCGGTATTTTTTGCATACGAATATAACGGTAAACCATTAACACCGGAACACGGCTTTCCTCTGAGACTTGTTGTTCCGGCGCTGTATGCATATAAAAGTGCGAAGTGGGTAAGAGGCATAGAGATTTTAAAAGAGGACAGACCCGGTTTCTGGGAGACAAGAGGTTACAGCAATACCGCAAACCCATGGAAAGAAGAAAGATTCGGTTAAACATCTCTTCTATTTTTAGAGGGGTAGATACGTTGACTGCAGAGGAGGCAAAAAAGTTGCTTGACGATGAGAAAAAAGCGGACGTGGAATTGATAGATGTCCGTGAACCTCAAGAATATGAAGAAGGCCATCTGCCCGGCGCCCTGCTTATACCTATGTCTGAGCTTCCGAACAGACTGGAGGAATTGGATCCCTCAAAAACCGTGGTTACCTACTGCAGGGCGGGAATCAGGAGCAGGTCTGCTGCGTCATTCATGAAGGGACAGGGGTTTAATAATGTCTATAGTATTAAAGGTGGTATTAATGCCTGGAATGGTCTTATTGCTTCCGGAGCATATGAAGCAGGGATGTTTTTGATGGATGATATAAAAAACCCGGAGGAACTTGTTTTTCTGGCATATGCACTTGAAGATGGCACCCGTTTGTTTTATGGGCAGATAAAGGATTTTGTTCCTGATGAAGAGTCAAAACATATTTTTGCCTCTCTTGAATCTGCGGAGGAGAAGCACAAGAAAACACTTTTTGAGATATACAAAAAAGTCAGGGGAGAAGAGATTACAGAAGATTCCCTCAAAAAAGAGCCTTTTGCTGACTTTATGGAAGGTGGCGTGTCACGTGTAGAATCGGTTACGTGGCTCAAAGACAAAGACAGGACACTACTGGATATTCTTGAATTTTCCATGCACATGGAGACTAATTCCCTTGACCTTTATATGAAGATAAGCCGTGACATAAAGGATGAGGGTACAAAGAAGGTTTTTGGAGCCCTTTTGGATGATGAAAAGGCGCACCTTATGCAACTGGGCAAATTACTTGGCAGTAAAGTTACAAATTAACAATACACATCTCTCTTTAAAAATGGGGGCATGATGGGGGATGATAAAAAAGAAGGAACTGTTGAGCTTTTAGTGTTCGGGAGGAAATAGTATGAAAAAAACGATCGTAAAAACAGCCTACAGCAAGAGCAGAGCAGTTAAAAAAAACTTAAAGAGTAAAAAGCGGACATCACCGTCAAAAGCACGTTTAAAAAAACAGTAATTCAAGAACAACCCAGCATGCAAGGTTACGTTCAGGTTGCCAAAAGATGCAGCGCCGGATGCTCAGCGCGTCACGATTGTTGGTGACTTTAATAACTGGAATTTGACCGAAACTCCGATGAAGAGACTTAAAAACGGTGACTTTCAGGTTCCATTGGAATTACCGTGCAACAGGGAGTACAGTTTCAGGTACCTTGTCGATGCAAACCGCTGGGAAAATGATTGGTATGCTGACAAGTATGTCCCCAATCCTTACGGGTGTGACGATTCTGTCGTGGTTGTCTGACTTTTTGTTATAGTTCATTTCTGTAAATAGTTCTCGCATGAGGTGTCTTTTGTGTTCAGACACCTCTTTAAAGCATTAAACTCTTGCCAGCTTATGAATAGATGAGGCAAGGGAAAAAGTTTTGTTTTAACCTGTGAAATGCCTGGTAAAAATTTCATGAGATTATAATCCAGACAAGGAGGATTTGTGGAGCACTTTTCTATTAGGGAGATTATTGAACAGGCTGTTCAGACAGAAAGACTCGGCAATGGGTTTTACAGTAATATGGCACAACGGTTTAAAGAGAATGATAAACTCAAAAACCTCTTTGAACTGCTCGCAACGAAAGAACGTCAGCATGAAATAAAATTTTCTGAACTAAAAAATAAAATAAAAGATGAAGAACCAGAGGGATGGGAAGAAGCATCACAGTATTTAAGAGCTATTGTTGAATCAGAGTTTTTTCTCGGCAAACACAAGTCACTTCCGTCACTCGAGCACTTACGGAAAACCGAGGATGCTGTTCGCTATGCTCTCGGTTTTGAGAAAGAGACATTACTGTACTATCACGGTCTGAGGGATATTGTGAGAGAAAGAAAAATTATGGATGAGATAATCAATGAAGAGAAAAGTCATATAGTATGGCTGAATGAACTGAAAACTAAACTGAAAATGTGAAAGCTTATGGTCACATAAAAGTTTGATCTTTAGTTTTTAATGGGCAGGGCACATGGATTATTCAATAAAAATAGGCGGTGAAGCGGGGCAGGGTATACAGACAATTGGCGGTACCCTCGCAAAGGCCTTTTCAAGGTCTGGTTACCATGTCTTCACACACCAGGATTACGAATCACGTATACGGGGCGGTCATAATTTTTTCCAGATACGATTTTCAGAAAATCCCCTGACAGCATCCAGAGACAGAGTGGATATCCTTGTTGCTCTTGATAAGGAAAGCATAGTATGTCATGAGAATGAGCTTACAGAGACCGGCCTGATTATCTACGACTCATCGATACTGAAACAGAAGCATGAGAAAAAACACTTTCTTGATATACCTTTCGTCAATCTGGCTATAGAACACGGTGGCAGTAAAATCATGGGAAATACCGCTGCTGTAGGTGCAGTTCTTGGCATGCTCGGACTGAATACGAGAATTCTTGAGGCGATTATAACAGATGCCTTTAAGAAAAAAGGAGATGAGGTCATACAGGGCAATATCAGGACTGCTGTCGCAGGACATGATTTTGCGTTAAAACATTGTCAGGAATGTGCCTTTTCTGCAGCCCCGGAATCAGAACCGAAAATGCTGATAGCAGGTAATGAGGCTATAGGATTTGGTGCTATTGCATCGGGGTGTAGATTTTATTCAGCATATCCGATGACACCATCAACAGGAATTATGAACTACATTGCGGATAAGGAAAAAGATTACCGGATTATTGTGGAGCAGGCTGAGGATGAGATAGCTGCCATTAATATGGCTTTAGGTGCATCCTTTGCAGGTGTAAGAGCTATGACAGGGACTTCGGGAGGTGGTTTTGCTTTAATGGTTGAAGGCCTTTCACTTGCCGGTGTGACAGAAACTCCCATAGTCATTGCTCTTGCCCAGAGGCCAGGCCCTGCAACAGGACTTCCAACAAGGACAGAACAGGGTGATCTTAACTTTGCACTTTATACTGCTCACGGGGAGGTCCCGAGAGTAATTTTTGCACCGGGAACACCTGAGCAGGCATTTTATCTTACAAACAAGGCTTTTGGCATTACAGAAAAATACCAGATACCTGTTATTATTCTTACTGACCAGTACCTTGCTGATTCTCAGTGGACATTTGAAAAGTTCGACCTCAACAGAATCCATTATTCTGACCAGAGATTGAGAGGGAATGCTTTGGAAAAGTTTTCAGAATACAAACGCCATGCTTTTACTGATAACGGGGTATCACCGTTAGGAGTTCCGGGTGATTCAAAACATTTAGTTGTAACAGACAGTGACGAACATGATGAAGAAGGACATATCATAGAAGATGCAGAAACGAGAAAAAAAATGGTGGAGAAAAGGCTGTTTAAAAAACTGCCACTCCTCCAACAGGAAATAGAATCCCCTGTTGTATACGGTAATAATCATCCGGACATAGTGCTCGTTGGTTGGGGATCTACCTATGGTGTGATGAAAGAGGCGGTTGATACACTTTCCGGGAATAAAAATATAGCCATGCTGCATTTCACAGAAATTTACCCTTTCCCGTTACGGGAAAAATTTGATTATCTCAATATGTTGAATAACGCAAAGCTTTCAGTATGCATAGAAAACAACGCAACAGGACAATTTGCCCGTCTCATGAGGACAGAGACAGGATATGAATTCAAGGCAAAGATCAACAGGTATGATGGCAGACCGTTTACCCTGGACAGTTTATTAGGAGAATTGGATGGCTACATTACCGGATTATAGAGGGCAACACCCTGCGTGGTGCCCGGGATGTGGAAACTTTGGAATACTCAAGGTATTTAAAGATGCCATGATTGAGATGGACATAGAGCCGCATCAGATTACCGTTGTCTCTGGAATAGGTCAGGCAGGTAAATTCCCGCATTATATTAAATGTAATACCTTTAACGGGCTTCACGGAAGGACACTTCCTGTTGCTACAGGAATAAAACTTTCAAACCATGACATGCTTGTTGTAGCTGTCGCCGGGGACGGAGACTGCTATGGTGAAGGTGGAAACCATCTGATCCACGCAATCAGACGAAATATCAGTGTAAAACTCTTCGTTCATGACAACCAGATATACGGCCTTACAAAAGGACAGGCATCTCCGACAAGTATGGAAGGTATGAAGACAAAAAACCAGCCTTTTGGCGTGCTTTCCGAGCAGTTAAATCCGATTGCGCTGGCAATTGCGCTTGACTGCGGTTTTGTGGCACGGGGGTTTTCAGGTGATGGCGAGCATTTAAAGGGTTTGATAAAAGAGGCTGTACATCATAAAGGATTTTCTCTGGTTGATATCCTGCAGCCCTGTGTGACGTTTAACAAGGTCAACACCTTTGAATGGTATAACGAGAGGGTCTATCACTTAGAGTCTGAATATGATCCCGAAGATAGAACAGGGGCATTCAAGAAGGCACTTGAATGGGGGAAACGTATTCCCATCGGGATAATTTACAGAAACCATCGAGAGACATTAGAAGAGAGGATACCGATGATTAAAGATAAGCCCCTTGTAAGGCAGTCCTTTGACCCTTCAAAATTGCAAGCTACTCAGAAAGAGTTTTATTAATCTTTGAAAAGGGGGTTATACCATGGCTCTTAAAAAAGCACAGGCACGGGACGAGAAGATGCTTGACCTGCTAAAAAAATGGGCAAAACTTGAAGATTACACTATAAGAAGTTGTTCAAACATAGGGAGAAAGACAAAAAACCCGATTATCAAAACGTTCGTTACCGCTATAAAAAATGATTCAGCAAAACATAAGGCAATTATTAAACTGATAACTGACAGCATGACCAAGAAAGCACTTGTGCTTACACCTGATGACCTGAAAGGCGTATCAGACCTCCTAGACAAGCATATCACCTATGAGAAAACATCTATCACGACAGCACATAAGGCAATTGCGATGAGCCGTGATTCGATGGTACAACAATTGCTGCGTCTTATACTTGAGGACGAAAAGAAGCATGCAAAACTTGCTAAACAGATAAATGAACTGAAGTTCAAAGTTACCGCAAGGGTTACATAAAATTTCGTCATAGAAATATTTTTAAATGAGGAGGAAGGGGGAGAATGGCAAAGAAAAAAAGTTCTAAAAGGAAAAAATACGTTTGTTCAACATGTGGTGTAGTGACAACCTCAAAGGGACATTTATGCACACCTGCTGTTCTCGAAAAATCATACACATGTGAATACTGCGGTGCAGTGGTAGGGAACCCGAGACATGTTTGTAAGCCAAAGATAAGAAAAATGTCATATTTCTGCGATGCCTGCGGACGGGTTGCAGCGAAAAAGACCGAGCTCTGCAAACCGCAGAAGATATAGAAATTTTCTCTGAAAAAAACTGACACGAATTATTTTAAAGGATGATGTGAAGCATAAGGAAAGTTTTTTCCCCTTTCATTTTCTCTGCTCCATTTTAAAATATAAAGAAAAAATGCCCCAGGTTGTCTGAGGAGTTTAGGACTCAAAACCGGTTTCAAGGAATGTTGGTTGAATTCAATTGGTGATACCCTCGCTCACTGACCTCTTGAGAAATAATATGGGCATATACGAAGGGATAAATCATAATACGAGGGATGCTGTTAAGCACTTTGCAATAGTCTATAAATAGGAATACAATAATATTGTGAAGGATAGATTTTTACAAAAGAACTACTCAATAGCAACGGGAAAGCTTCATATCCCCTGTCCTTACCGTCAAAGAACAGGTATTAATATCCATGTAGTGGTAAAAGACGGTTATTGCTATCGTTCAGAGGATTGCATGGTTATTTGGTGTAAATTTAACCGCCTTAAGTCTGACATTGATTCTATTCTCTCATTATTTTGGTAGCAATGCCAGAAACAAATATCAAAACCTTTTCTCTTCAATAAAATCAACGTGTATGTATGAGATACCGAGAACTTTTTCTTGTAATCTTCATAAACAAAATCTGCTATAATTATGCAGGCTACATCTGGAAAGCAATAGATACATAAATAAGCTGTTTTGCAGATGAACAAAGTATCTGTGATTATCTTTAAGATCTTTTAGGAAAAGGTATGAAACAAAGAAAAAGATTTATTGAAAAAATTCAAGATTTCCGATTATTGCCCCTTTTTGTTGTTATCAGTATGGCGATAGGAATACTTATTGGGAAATTATATAGTATTTCTGATTTTGAACTGACTCCCCCTATTGAGGCAATTAAATCTGTTTTTAAAGGCGGTTATCAGTTTACACTTCCAAATACTCTGGCTCTTGGTATAGTGGCTGGTCTTTTTCTTATGATATATCCTGCCATGACAAATGTACGGGTAGAAGACCTCGGCAGGGCTATTCGTTCACCAAAACAACTTTTTATCGTTTTATTTTTTAATTTCTTAATTGCTCCTTTCTGGATGCTACTACTTGCTAATACGTTCTTGCAGAGTGGTTCTGACCTTCATACAGGACTTGTACTATATGGTTTAGCTCCATGCATTGCGATGGTAATTGTTTTTACTTTTTTGGCACAGGGGAACAATGCCTTAGCCCTTGTTCTTGTTGCAATTAACTCGATTATGCAAATGCTCCTTATCCCTGTATATGCCAAATTGCTCTTAGGAAAAGTAGGATTTGATGTCCTATTAGTCGGTGAAAGTGTAGTCCTTTATCTTGGATTACCACTTTTGGCAGGTTTTTTAACCCGTAAAATTGGAGTTCAAAAATATGGAGAAGAACGTTTTAATAAAGCAAAGCCATATCTGCATTCTCTTGCAATTATTGGTCTTCTTTTCACACTTATCGTTATGTTTACTTTGAAGGGTGACCTCATATTGGATAGCCCCGGTATCATCATTCAAATGGCTATACCAATGACAATATTTTTCTGGTCAATATTTGGTATAGTTTATCTTGTAAGCCGCAGATTGGGACTTAACTATGAGGATTCCGTGGCGTGTGCGTTTAACTCTACAGGAAGGGACTTTGAGATTGCTATCGCTATTGCAATAACTGCATTTAACCCCACCGTTGCATTAGCCACTGTGGTAGGTCCTTTAATAGAAGTTCCTGTAATGCTGGTATTAGTTGCTTTTGCAAAAAGAACATGTTTTTGGTTTAAAGAGTGCAGTTTAGATTTGCCTTACTGTAATCGCATTAAAATTCCAGTTACAGAAAAGAATATGTAAATACAGACACTTTTTATACTTTGCTTTACTCTGTGAAGAGAGTCTTTAAGCACTGATTCTGCATCCAAAACATAAATAAAAAGAGAAGTCAACATATGAGAGAAGACATTAAGGATATATTAAAGTCTTTGAATGAAGTAGTGAGTTATGCTGAAGATTGTATGTCATCAATGCAGGTTGCATTCATTAACAACATATCGCTACCTCTGGAAGATTGTAAGATAGATACCGAAGTTATTAAGAGGGAAGAGGCTGAGCTTAAAAAGTTGATAACAGAAACTGCTGTGCATGATTTAGATTTGAAGCCGTATATTTCAGTTTCTGTCCATCTCTTAAAGATGTGGGAAAACATAGATAAACTTTCTAATCTTATAGATAAAAAAATCAGGGGAAATGTCCTTTTCTCTGACAAGGCTGTTAATGAAACGATATTCCTTCTTCAACGACTGATTGAAATCTTGAGACCTACAGCAGATATAATACTTGCCAGAAACACTTTCCTTAGAATGTATATCCTGGAATCTCAGGCAAGTGTGGAGAAAATGGCAACGGGGTATGCCACATTACATGAAGATCGGTTAATAGTGGGTGAGTGTGTACCTGTAGCATCATCACTTTATATAAAAATGCTTGACGCAATAAAAAACATTGCATGGCATACAAAGGAGATAGCGATAAAGCTTGCCGGCTGATGAAAGACAATCAATCCTGTTCATATGTACTGCGATTGTTAAACCCATTAATATTTAAGGCTTTTTTTAATATAACATTAATTTTAATGTAGTGGTAGATGTAGTGGTAGATTAAAACCAGATATAAATAAATTGTTTCATTGGATTTTTCAGATAATCAGTTATATAATTTAGACTCAGTGTCATTGCACATCATTCAGTAAAAACATATAAACCTCAATAGTATTATTCTAAATCGTAAGGAGGAAAGAATGAAAAAGTTCTTGTTAGTAATTGTAAGTTGTGCATTTATCTTTGCTTTCAGCGTTACGGCTTCAGCTAAGTTAATCTATGTGACTAATCCCGGGAACAATACTGTTTCAATCATTGATTCTTCAAAAAATGAGATTGTGAACACTCTAAGGGTTGGTATGTGGCCTGCCGGAATAACAATTGACCCGTTAACAAAAAGGGCATATGTTGTTAATTCCCATGAGGGTGACAGTTCTGTTTCAGTTATTGAACTTGCCAGTAATTCAACACTAAAGAAGATTAAGGTTGGTATCGGTCCCATGCACATAGCGCTCGATCCTGCTGCTGGAACCGGATATGTTGGTGATGCAGAGCATGTTGTAGACGGAAAAAACATAAATAAAACTCTCTCTGTTATTGACCTCAAAACGAATACCGTTAAAGGTAAGATTGAAGTGGGTTTTGGCCCATTTGATTTGAAAATTGTCGATAATAAACTCTTTGTAAGCAATTCAACTGATAAAACAGTTTCAGTTGTTGATACCAAAACACATAAAATAATAGAGACAATTAAGGTTAGCGACACTCCATTAGGTATTGCAGTTGGCCCTGATAAGAAAAAAATTTATGTAGCCATTCATGGTAAAGGAGAAGTTTCAGTTATAGATGTTGAAGCCAACAAGGAAATAGGCACCATAAAAGTTGGCAAAGTTGCATGGTACATTGCGATAGACTCTGCAAAAAATAAAGCATATGTAACAAGAAGAGAGGAAAATATCGTGTCGGTTATTGATACTGATAGTGGCAAAGTGATTCAATCGATTGATGTTGGAAAAGAGCCTATTGGTGTAGCAGTCGATTCTGAAAATAACAGGGCATACGTGGCAAACCATGGAGATATTTCAGTCTCAATTATTGATACAACAAATTACAAGATTGTCGGGACGGTGAAACTGACTCTTACTCCCGACAGCCCTTATTCCGGCTCACCGTGGGGGATAGCAGTGCATTAGCACTATTCTCTGTTACCCGTGAAGCACTAAGTCCTGCATGTTATAACGTACGTGGGGCAATATGTGGAATTAAACCTTTTCTTTTTTGGAATGTCTAATGATTATAGAAATATAAGGAAAGCTCGAATGCGAAAGATTTGTATATCAATAATTATTTTAATGTCTGTATTCTTTATGTAATTAACAGGATGTACAACCGTTGTCCGTACACCTCCCTGAGTTTTCTCATGAATATAGTGAAGGGACTCTTACTCATGTTGATTGCCCCTGAAGAAGATGAATTAGCATAGAAATTTGAGAGTAATTGTAATATTTTTTACGCAGCTAAAGGCTTGGTTATTCCAAGCCTTTTGTTTATTTCTACAGGTGAAGTCCTCAAGAGAGGAAAATTCCCTGCTTTCTATTTAGTTCTTCCTCTTGTCCTTATTTTAAATCTTATCTCAGAATGCAACATTACACCTTGTAAAAGTTGCTTTTGGAATTTATAAAGCTACGCACAGTAAAAAATCTTTACGGTCCTTACACTTAAATAAAAATAGCAAAATGTCACAGTTGAGATGACACATTCATGTGCAATGTCACTCTTTATTTTTTTCTATTGAATGACCAATTCCATCTTTCTTTTACCTTACTATCTATTTATTAACAAAAAATAAAGATTAAGTTTTTTCTTACCTTCTTGGTACCTTTCTTGCTTTATCTAAGCTATAGGTAGAACCTATCCGATATAAAGAAGAAAGGACTAACAGTTTTCTAATAATGCCAAATCCTTTTCAAATATTTTTACATTGAACTTTTTTATGAAAAAAGGATAATTCCTTTTTTTCATAACCCTACAGGCAGTCAGGCTTCCTTCCCCCCCGTCTGACTGCCTTTTATAATTGCTTCCTTCATGAAAGTGTGATTTTTGAATTACCTCCAAACATACGACATTTCATCCTG
>DAOVVO010000056.1 GCA_030637135.1 Nitrospirota bacterium | reverse complement strand
TGGACTTGTTTATTATTACATTCGCTCACTAACACCTGTCTGCCGTCAGGCAGGCTCGCTGTTCATTTTCAATCATAATCAGGGATAGTGAATAATGCAATATATTCTTTATACATACTTTCTTAGATACCCAAAAACTTGATTAAAAGAACTTTGAAAAGGTATATTATCAAGATTTGTAATAACCCTTAATTATTCTTGGAGGTACATAATGTTCGCTGATATTGTTTACGCTATGACAGGAGCACCGAAGAATGCCGGTAATGCCGAACCTGGTGGAACAGGAGGACTTTTTTACTCATTTCTCCCTCTGATTTTTATTTTTGTTATTTTTTACTTTCTCCTTATAAGACCTCAATCTAAAAAGGCGAAAGACCATAAAACAATGTTGGAAAATCTCAAGAAGGGTGACAAAATTATAACATCCGGCGGTATTCATGGCTTAATTGAAAGCATAGATGCTGATACATTAACCATAAAAATAGCAGAAAACGTAAAGATTAAGGCAAGTCGGTCTGCTGTCGCGGGTATTAGAGAAAAATAAAAAATTGGCTCGGTAGAAGAGTATTAATGTAGAAACATTTTTTAACTTTTCTTTTTGATTTTTGAATTTTAATTTTATTCAGGAAATTCTGTGAAAAAAAAGTTTTTCTGGCGAATTTTAATAATTGCGGCAGCAACGTTACTTGCTCTTATCTACTCTCTCCCATCCACGTCTCTGTTTCAGTTAATGCCACAGTTGTGGAAAGAATACATGCCTGATAAGGGGATAGTGCTCGGACTTGACCTTCAGGGCGGTGTACACCTGGTTTTTGAGGTAGAAGGAGACAAGGCAGTAGATATTACCCTCGACAGAATCGCTACACGTCTGCAAAATGTTTTTAGAAAAAAGGGTCTCGAGGCAGAAGTAAAAATAGACAGGAGAGACCTCATAGTTAAACCCTCAAATGATGAGATAAGAAAAATCATAAAGGACAATTATCCCAATCTTAATCTTCGGGAGGGATCACAGGAAAGGGTGGTGTACAGCCTTACGAACAGGGAAATCAACACTATAAAAGAGTCTTCAGTGGAACAGGCGTTAGAAACTATCAGAAACAGGATTGACCAGTTTGGAGTTTCAGAACCCATAATTCACAAGCAATCATCCAATGAAATCGTTGTACAGCTCCCCGGTGTAAAAGATACAAGACGTGCAATAGATTTGATAGGTAAAACAGCAATTCTTGAGTTTAAACTCCTTGATGACGAAAACACAATCGCAGCACAGCTTCCAGCATCTGTGCTCCCTGGTGAAGAAGAAAAAGTTATCCAGGATTTTGCTTCAAAAATTCCTGAATATGACGGGATACTCTTTGGAAGGGATGTTGACAAACAAACTCAAAGCGTCATAAAACGTGTTTATTTAGTGAAAAAACAGGCACTCCTGACTGGGGATCTCCTTACAGAAGCAAAAGTCAATATAGATACCTTGTACAATGAACCTTACGTATCAATATCTTTCAACAGCGCAGGGGCAAAGCTCTTCGAGCAAGTTACAGAAGCCAACGTTCAGAAACGTCTCGCTATAATTCTTGATAACAATGTTTATTCAGCGCCTGTAATAAAAGAGAGAATCTCAGGTGGGAATGCACAGATATCAGGGGCTTTCAGTATGGATGAAGCCAGAGACCTCGCTATTGTATTGAGGTCAGGTTCTTTAAAGGCTCCATTAAAAATGCTCCAGAACGTTACCGTCGGTCCTTCTCTTGGTAGAGATTCTATAGATGCAGGTGTTAAGGCAGGGATAATTGGTGCAATACTTGTGGTTATCTTTATGATAGTTTACTACAAACTTTCAGGAGTAATCGCAGATTTTGCACTCGTGCTGAATATCATCTTACTGGTTGGTGTTCTATCTATGTTCAACGCCACGCTTACCCTCCCGGGTATAGCCGGGGTTATACTTGCGGTAGGTATGGCGGTTGACAGTAATGTTCTCATGTTTGAACGTATAAGAGAAGAACTCAGACTGGGTAAAACGCCGAGGGCAGCTATTGACTCAGGTTATGACAAGGCTTTCTGGACAATTTTTGATTCCCATGTTACCACCCTCATAACAGCGGTGGTACTTTTCCAGTTCGGCACAGGTCCAATAAAAGGATTTGCCGTAACCCTTGGATGGGGTGTTTTTATTAATCTCTTCACCGCACTTATCGGAACCAAAACAGTGTTCGACCTCATAACGTCCAGAACAGAAATAAAGAGTCTCAGCATATGATAGAGTTTATAAAAAATACAAAAATTGATTTTATGGGAAAACGGTTTTATGCCTTTGGTCTTTCAGTACTATTAATGATCATAGGTTTTGTAACCATTATTCAGGTGGCACGGGGGAAAGCCAATCTCGGAATTGATTTTGCCGGAGGTACTGCTGTACAGATAAAATTTAATATTTTTGTACAAATGCAAGACATAAGGACGGCACTCATTGACGCCGGAATAACCGATTTCGATCTCCAGGATTTGCCAACGGAAAACAAAATCCTCATTAAAACAAAAAAGGGCGAGGAAACACTCGGTTATTTTTCTAAACAAATCATCTCTGTACTTTCAGATAAATTTTCAGCAAACAATCTTGTAGTCGACTCAACTACTGAAATAGGGCCCAAGGTAGGATCGCGATTACGAAGAGATGCAATGTGGGCAATTATTGCAGCTATTATAGGGATTCTCATTTATATTGGATGGAGGTTCCGTTTCAGATACAGTATTGGAGCTACCCTGGCTACATTTCATGATGTCCTTGCTGTTTTCGGAATCTTCTATCTCATGAACAAAGAAATAAACCTTATCCTCATAAGCGCCCTTCTAATGATTGCAGGTTATTCTCTCACAGATACAGTCGTTGTATTTGACAGAATAAGAGAAAATATGAGGAAAAAACGTAAAGAATCTTCATATGAAGTCATAAACAAGAGTATTAACGAAGTCCTTTCAAGGACCATAATTACCTCTGTCACTACTTTTTTTGCAGCATGTGCCCTGTTTGTGTTCGGCGGAGAAGTAATCCATGATTTTGCCTTTGCCATTATGCTGGGGATAATAATCGGTACGTACTCCTCGGTTTTTGTGGCAAGTGCTACGGTACTCATGTGGGGGGACAAAGCATTTGGTAAGAAATAAAACTACAATAAAGATGTAAAAATCACAGGTTAAAATTACGGATTTAATTTTTTAAATACATTCATTCTGGATCATGCATTTTAATGTTTAATTGTGAATAAAAAATGGTTGGTAAATAAAACCAACAAGGACTTCCTGGAATACCTCTCAAGGAATGTCTCCATATCTACAGCATTCGCTCAAATCCTTGTCAATCGAGGGATAAAAGACATAACTTCCATAAAAGATTTTCTTTTCCCCTCGCTTAAAAACCTTCACAGTCCTTTTCTTATGCCGGATATGGGAAAAGCAGTTAAGCGCATACAGAGTGCCTTGAACAGTGGCGAGACAGTACTTATCTATGGAGATTACGATGCTGATGGCATTACCTCTACAGCCCTGATGGTTTCTGTATTAAGAACGCTTGGTTTAAAAACTCATTATGTTATACCTGATAGAATTATTGATGGTTATGGGTTTAGCACAAAGGGAATACAAAAAGCACAGGATATTGGCGCAGGCCTCATCATAACAGTAGACTGCGGTATAAGTGCTGAAGAAGAAGTTTTAATGGCTGCCTCTCAAGGGATAGATATCATTATTACAGATCACCATAAACCTCCGAAAAAACTTCCAGACGCAGTAGCAGTCATAAACCCGCACAGGACGGATTCTGAATATCCTTTTAAGAACCTCGCGGGTGTTGGAGTGGCATACAAATTGGCTCAGGCAATTACACAGGTCGTATCGACATCCCGCGATATGGGAAAACTCACTCTCGAAAATATGCTTGATTTAGTCGCTTTGGGAACAATTGGTGATTCTGTCCCGCTTACAGGAGAAAACAGAATACTTGTAGCTTACGGAATAAAGGTACTGAACAACTCAACGGACCCATGGATAGATTCTTTAAAAGAAACATCCGGAATGGGAAATAAAGACTTTCGCTCAAATATTCTAGCTTATACTATCATTCCAAGGATAAACGCTGCAGGCAGACTCGGTGATGCAAATGAAATAGTTGAACTTTTCTTAACTCAGGACGAATCACAAACTGCGAAAACAGCGTCTTTTCTCGAAGAACAGAACAGAAAAAGGCAAAGAGTAGAAAAAGATGTCTTTCAATCTGCTCTGGATATGATTGATGGTCGTGACCTCGATAAGGCTATTGTACTTTACTCCCCTGCATGGCATCCAGGAGTTATAGGTATCGTTGCCTCGCGCCTGGCTGAGATGTTTTACAGACCGACTTTTCTTTTTTCTTTAAAAGATTCTATTGCAAAGGGCTCTGCAAGGAGCATCCCCCCTTTTAACCTGTACAAAGGCATTTCACAATGCAAAGAATTACTCATCGATTACGGAGGGCATCACCAGGCCGCAGGACTAAAAATCCATGTTGAAAATATAACTCCGTTTAAAAAACACATCAATTCGGTCATTGAAAACACACTCGGCAGTGAAGATATGATACCGACTATTGAAATAGATGCAGGGATAGAACTGTTTGAAGTCAATTTTAACCTCGTGAGAGAGCTTAACCTGCTTGAACCCTTTGGCAACTCAAATCAGAATCCCGTCCTGGGGGCAAAAGGAATCGAAATGATAAATCCGAGAGTAGTCGGCAACAACCACTTAAAAATGAAATCAAAGCAAAAATCCATTAGGATAGATACAATCGGCTTTTGCATGGCTGATTACTTAGAAAAAACAGGTACTTCTCCAACTGTGGATATAGCCTTTACCCCGTGTATAAACGAATGGAACGGAAACAATACCCTCCAATTAAACCTCAAGGCACTGAGACCAGTTGCTTAAAAAATTCCCAAAATCCAGCCACCAGTAATCAACCCTTTCGACTGTCTCCGACATAACCCTTCGACTTCGCTCAGGGTTGGACATTCGGCTGAGCTCAGTCGAAGCCATACTGAGCGGCACCTATATTTTCTCTACCCTAAAGGGCAGGATTTGTGTCCTTCGATTTCACTCGGGATAGTGAGTTTATCGAACTATGCCGCCGAACGTATCAAATAAATTCCAATTACCAACTAATCATTAATTAAAGTCTGAAATTTTATTATTCAAGATTATTTGTTATTTAGAATGTGTGTATTGTAATTTCGCAGCAACGGGACTGATTAAGGATTTGTCTCTCAAAGGTGTATAATGAAAATATGGTCATATCACAGTCAAAAGAAATCAACACCATTAATGCTCTGATAGACAGGATTTTTGCGTATAACCCCGATGCGGATTTTGACCTTCTGCGCAGGGCTTACGCATTCTCAAAAGAAGCCCACAACAAACAAAAAAGGGTTCAAGGAGCACCTTTTATTGAACACCCCCTTGCTGTTGCCGCAATTCTGACCAACATGAGCATGGACAGTACAACTATTGCTGGTGGTATTCTCCATGACACAATTGAAGATACAGCCACAACAGTTGAAGACATAAAAGACTTATTCGGAAATGAGGTTGGTTTTCTTGTCGAGAGCCTCACAAAACTCGGCAGAATGGAATTCAGGACAAGCGCTCAAACTTACGCAGAAAATTTTAGAAAGATATTTATCGCAATGGCGAAGGATATAAGGGTAATGCTGATAAAGTTCGCAGACAGGCTCCACAACTTGCGCACCTTAGAGTATCTTTCGGAAGAGAAAAGAAAAAAAATAGCACGTGAAACTCTGGAGATATATGTTCCCCTTGCAAACCGTCTCGGAATTGGTTGGTTAAAAACAGAATTTGAGGATTTAAGCTTTAAATTTCTAGAACCAACGATCTATAAAGAGCTCGTGTATAAAGTAGCTAAGAAAAAGGAAGAGCAAGAACATTATCTCAATGAAGCGATAATAATAATTAAGGATAACATCAATGAGGCATCCATTTATGGAGAAATCTTTGGAAGGGTAAAGCATTACTATGGGATCTACCAGAAAATGCAAAAACAGAAAATTCCCTTTGAAGAGGTATATGATGTTCTTGCTCTGAGAATAATTACTGATACCAAAGCTAACTGTTATGGAATTCTTGGACTTATCCATTCACGGTGGACACCTGTGCCCGGCAGATTTAAAGATTATATCGGAGCACCTAAATCAAATATGTATCAGTCTCTTCATACAACTGTTATAGGACTTAAAGGAGAAAAAATTGAATTTCAAATCAGGACACACGAAATGGACAAAATCGCTGAAGAAGGAATCGCGGCACACTGGAAGTATAAAGAACATGATACCATCGATGAAAAGGAAGATAAATATTTTTCCTGGCTGAGAGATATGATACAGGCCCAGAGAGAAATGCCTGACGCAAAAGAATTTCTTGAAGCCGTAAAGGGAAACATATTTCCGGATAGCGTTTATGTATTCACCCCTAAAGGGGATGTCATAGAACTCCCACAGGGCTCAACTCCTGTTGACTTTGCCTATAATATTCATACAGAAATAGGGCATCAATGCAGCGGGGCAAAGGTGGACAGAAAACTGGTTCCGCTCAGATATAAATTAGAAAACGGTGATACAATTGAAATTACTACATCCCCGGGGCATGAGCCCAGCAGAGACTGGCTTAAATTCGTTAAAACACAAAAGGCAAAGTCACACATAAAGCAGTGGGTAAAAGTAGAGGAACGTAAAAAGGGATTTGCCCTCGGCAGAGAACTTTTGGAGAGGGCTCTCAGAAAATATGGCTTGAGTCCTGACTTGCTCAATTCTAAAGAAATACTCCAGGCAGCTAAATCCTTTAGTAAAGTAAAAACTCACGAAGACCTGCTTATAGCTGTAGGATACGGCAAGTTCTCTGCTCCTCAGGTTGTGACTAAGCTTCTGCCAGAATCTGAAAAAGTTAAAAAACTGCCTTTACAACGGGCTAAAAAGACAGGAATAGAAAAAGGGATTACTATCAAGGGAGTTGATAATATAATGTTTCATCGCTCAAAATGCTGTTATCCCTTACCAGGAGAAGAAGTCGTTGGTTTTGTTACAAGAGGCAGAGGGGTCTCAATTCATACGATGGACTGCCCTAACCTTGAATATCTTACAATAGACAGTGACCGCCTTGTAGATGTAGAATGGGCTACAGGTATTGATTTCAATACTACCTATTCAAGCAGGATATCAGTTTTTACTATTGATAAAAAAGGACTCCTTGCGGATTTAAGCGCTATTATTTCAGCAAATGGTATTAATATTAGTCATTTAGATGCCTCAACTACACGTGACAAACAGGCTAATTTCAACTTTATACTTGAGGTCAAAAATAAATCACAGCTTGATGAAATTACCAGGAAGCTGTTGCAGATTAACGGTGTTATTGAGGTTATAAGGGTCAAAACAACTTAGTGCTTCGATTAGCAAGTATGGTGAACGTATTTTAAACAAAGTTATCACCACTTCTGCTCACTCGACTCGACTGAGCTCGCCGAAGTCAGCACTAAGTCCTGAGCGAAAAAAATTTGTCACCGAATTTATGTGTCGAAGGACTTAGTAATGGTTTCAGTTGTGAGTTGTTTTTCGTTTCCAATTCCGGGTTATTTTAAATTCTATACAACAAGATGATTTAATACGTTACGTGTGAGACATGAGTGGTAAGTCCTCTCAATTGTATGACATTTTTGAAAGCCCCCTGGGCACACTCTATCTCATCTTCTCCGGCACACAACTCACCGGTATATCCTTTAAGAAACCCATGAACATAGGGTTTAAAAAAGGAGTTGCTCCTAAAAATTTCAGAAAAGAACTTGAAGAATATTTCCAGGGCAGAGGTGATAAGTTTACTCAAAAAATAAAATTTCTTGAAGGTACTGACTTTGAGCTAAAAGTATGGCTCTGTCTTAAAAACGTACCATGTGGTGAGACAAGGACATACAAGTGGGTTGCTGAAAATATCGGTATGCCTACAGCAACACGGGCAGTCGGTCAGGCACTTTCAAAAAACCCTATCCCTATCGTTCTCCCATGCCACAGGATTATAGAATCCGATGGTGCCATAGGTGGTTACTCTTCAGGGGTACATATAAAGAGAAGATTGCTCGATCTGGAATATTACTCAAGGATAAACAAAAAATAGCGGCACTTTCCTTTTATCTTTCAATGTTTAATTAATAATGGACGAATTCAGGAAGAGTTAACTTGTTTATAACACCTACAAGTAAATAATTTAGGCTGGAAAGAAAATTGAAGATTACTGGTTGAAACAAGTATAACGTTCTGCGTGACATGCGCGTATTTGCGTACTGTCAACGCAATGGTTAGGCTGGGCGTTCTGCCTTAATTATCCGAATAGGAAACGCTGCTGGCGAGTCCTTGGAGTAGAT
>DAOVVO010000122.1 GCA_030637135.1 Nitrospirota bacterium | reverse complement strand
TGGTATCTTATACAGCCCCTTTTTATTCTGAGAAATGAGAGAAGTTATATCTCACTAAGGTCGGTACGACTCGATTCCGAGGGGATAAATATAGGGAGTCTTTAACATAGAGGGGAAGGGATAATGTAAAAATGACCCATTCGATTACGCGAAGACCCAAAATCATAATTAATATTTTCAATTTGGGGTTTTTTTTAATATGTGCCGCTCTGTTAGTTACCCCTATTTTCATACTTAACACGCCCCCTGTATATGCAGAAGATACCAGTAAATCTGAGGCCCCAATCCTTGATTCAGCAGAAAAGTTCTTTATATTTTTAAAAGAGGGTACGTATAAAAATGCATGGGAACTCTTATCGGAAAAATCTCAGAGAACAATAATTAACGATGTTTATAAAGCCTCTCATAAAAAAGGCGTGGATATAAAAAAAGAGGAAATCCTTAAGGATTTTAACAGTAACGGAGTTATATTTAATAATTATTGGAGCGCCTTTCTGAATAATTTTGATCCTGACATTGTTCTCAATGAACGCGTATGGGAATTTGAGAAAATAGAGCCGGAGAGCGCTGTAATCCTGCTCAAACACAAGTCCATAACAAAACTGCAGATGTATAAAGAAAACAACACGTGGAAAGTTGGGTTTGTTGAGACATTCTGGAAGGGGAAGATAATGAAATTTATCGCGTATTTAAACTCACTATTTCATTAATCCCCGTGAGAGATTTTACAATCTCTCACGGAGCAAATAACCTCATTTATAAGGAATTCTTATATCCCAATTCTCACTTGACAAAAACACACTCACAGGATAAACTTTCTTATTCCCAATATTACCACTCCAGGAGGTAAAACAATGAAATTAGCTGTTTTTGTAAGTGATTACAGAAATACTGTTGAAACCCTTGAGAGACTAAAACCCGAAAAACTCGGTATTATCCTTGTGGGAAACGGTGTGTATCATGCTACTGTCAAAGAAAAGGGAAATGCTTCACCCCTTTTAGAGAAATCCGCAGATTTTTATGCGCTCTCAGAAGACCTGGAAACAAGGGGTCTGAGCAGCTCACATGTCAATAGTAAAGTCAAGGTAGTTAACTATGGTGATGTGGTTGACTTACTGTTTAATAACTACGAAAAAACAGCCTGGTTATAGTCTATGACTCGTAGAGGAGGAGAATAGTCGATGGGAAAACTTACAATTGGATGTTTTTCTTCTTTAGTTGGTTCAATGAATCTCGATTTTGCTGTAAAGCTCTCTGCTGCAGCACTGGAAAAGGGTCACACAGTTGATTTATGGGTCTCTGGTAACGCAACGATGCTCTCAATAAAGGACCAGAGAGCATTCAAGGATTACTCATCCCTGGAGAAACCATTAAAAGAACTTATGGGAAAGGGCCTGACTGTAACGGCATGTGAGGCGTGTGCAGAAGCCAGAGGGTACCATAAAGATAACACCATGGAAGGTTTTAAAAGACATAGCATGGACTGGTATCTTGCAAGTGCTTTTGATGCTGACAGGGTTCTGCATATAGGAGGTGAGTAACAATGGCAACGACAAAATTAGGATTTATCGTTCAGAGACCGCCCTATAAGAGTGAAAATCCGAAACTGGCTCTCACCCATGCTATTGCAAGCCAGAGCGTAGAAATTTACCTGAAGGACGGCGATCTGGTAACAGCAGACGTCGCTTTTGTTGGTGACGGTGTTTTGAACTGCTTAAAAAACCAGAAAGCAATGGATATTTATGCTCTTTCAAGCACAGAGTCACACTTAAAAAACTGCCTTCTCCTTGACCTGAATGTATATGTATGCAAAGAAGACCTTGGAAAACTCGGCCTCTCTGAAAATGACATTGTAATGGATGCAGAAGAATTCGGCGCTGATATGAAAGTTAACGTAGTTCCCTTTGATGAAATATCAAAAATGATGGAAGGAATGAATCATTTACTTTTCTTTTAAAACTACAGGCTGTCACGAAACTCGTTGCAGCCTACGATTACACAGATTTTGAAAGATTACATAGACAATCGTAGATAAAAAAGTAGGAAGTAGACTTGCTACTTTTAAAAAAAAGGAGGAACAATATGGCTGACTTAAAGACAAAGACACCTTCAGAAACACTTGACGTACTCGGAAGGGTTTGTCCTTATCCGCTCGTGTTAACAAAAAAGACCCTTGAAAAAGCACCAGGCGGCACGTTACTCAAAGTACTGTGCGATGCCCCGGCATCTGCGGAAGATACAATACCAAAATACTGTGAAAAACATGGTTTTGAATTTGAATCAATAAAGCTTGAGGACAAGGGCTACTGGGAAATTTTCATCCAGAAACCGTAAGACAGCGTTTCAGTTATAAATTTCAGATTGAATAATTCAGTTTAAGGATGTACTAAAAAAGGCGTTCCGATTAATCGGGACGCCTTTTTTTCTCTTTTTTCTACTTCTGCTTACATCTCGCTTACTGCAATGGCAGTTTGAGGGCAGGATTCAACACAGCTCAAGCAATAGGAACACTCAGATGCCTGGTGAGGGTCTGATTTTCCATCAACTACATGAAAAACCTCCGAAGGGCAGATATTTGAACACTGCTCACACCCGTCACATTTAGCAGAATCTACCGTTACAATATACACAGTTGCCTCCTTATTATCATGGTTTACCCTGTTAGAAATTTACCCTCTTTCGTATTTAAGTTGAAGGTTTAAGTTAAGAACCTATAAGATTCTAATAAGCGGTGATGTTAATCGGTAACGAAGCCCGCCCCGTACCGATACTGGTACAGGGCCCGTATCGTGAGGCGTCTAACGGTAACGTCAAAATATGAAAGAACACATAAGA
>DAOVVO010000072.1 GCA_030637135.1 Nitrospirota bacterium | reverse complement strand
CCTCTTCATCATCAATTACAAGAATTTTTGCATTCATCTTTTTTTCCTAAACCTTATGTTTTTGATGGCAAGTCAATTATGATGTTCGTAAATTCTCCTTCGGTACTTTCAATCATAAACTTACCGTTGTGCTCACTGATAATGCCGTGACTGATACTGAGGCCAAGGCCGATCCCCATACTGAGGGATTTAGTTGAAAAAAAAGGATTAAGTACCTTGTTCAGAATATGAGCGGGTATACCTATTCCGCGGTCATGAAATATTATACGTATATAGGGAGAATTATCGATGGTAATTTTTTTACATGATATCTGAATGACTTTGTTTTCATGTGTTCCCGGATATTTTGTATTCAGGGCATACCGTGAATTACTGATAATATTGAGAAAAACCTGTTGAATTTGCTGAGCATGCACATTTGTTTGAGGTAGGTCAGAGGGAATATCCAGCTTTAAAACAATACCATCCTTTCTTATCTGTGCTCCAGTCAGAGAAAGCATATCTGACAAAATTGCTTTCAGATGAGTATTTTCCTTTTCTTCCTTTCTAATACGTGCAAAAGAAAGAAGGCTTCTGACAATGGTTGCAATGCGTTCACTGTCTTTAATTATTCTGTGTTCGATTCCATTATCTCCCTTTTTTTCGTCTATTAATATTTGTGCATAATTGATAATGTTATTTATCGGGTTATTGATTTCATGTGCTACACCTGCTGCCAGTTCGCCTAATGATGCCAGATGCCTGGTCCGCATGGCTTCAGCATGTAAATTTATCTTTTCCGTGATGTCTCTTTTTAACTCAATTACATTTTTTACTTTTCCTGTGTCATCTACGATAGGGAAAGCCCTTAAGTCCCAAACCCTGCCTTTAGTATTTACATACTCGGAGTTTTCCTCTTTGCCTGTTTGAAAGCTTCTGAGTGTAGGGCAGTTCTCACAGGGGGAAACAATGTCACAGCATAATTTATAACAATCTTGTTCAGTCAGTTCTGAGACAGTTTTGACAAATGTTGAATATGCGGACGTATTAGCCCACTTTATTTTCAGATCAGGAGACAGGAGAATTAGACTATCAGGAATACCGTCCAGAAGTGTATGGAATTCCTGTGAAAGACTGCGGAATTTACTCTCGCTTTTTCGCACATCATCCTGAGCGCGTTTATGGTCAGCTATTTTATTTAGTAGTTGTTCATTGGTAACTTTGAGCTCTAACGTGCGTTGTTCAACACGCGATTCCAGTTCGTTTTTGGCTGTTTGAATTTCTTTTTCCACGAGTTTACGTTGAGTTACATCTCTGACAATATGGATCAACCCCGCTATGTGGTTGTTTTTGTCAAATCGCGGCATCGCCCTTATTTCGATGTGCATACCTAAGTGGGGCTCAAAAACTTCAAAACTACAGGGCTTGCCTGTTGTCAAACAATCACAGCTCGGACACCCTTCTGGCGGCCCATTAGTTCCGTGGTAATAGCTAAAACATTTCATATTAAGAACACGTTCTAAAGATGGTAACTTAAGGATCTCTTCCGCAGCTTTATTAGCCCTGATAATGTTAAAGTCCTTGTCGTGGACAGTAATCATATCAGTGATATTCTGAAAGGTGTCCTCCCAGTCATGCTGACATTGATAGATGAGATTCTCCATGTGTTTGCGATTTGTTATCTCATGAAATACAATTTGAATAGCCTGTTTGTTCTGGTATGTTAAAGGAGCTGCCGATATTTCAACATCAACTTTTGTTCCATCAGGTCGAATAATATCTGCTTCAAAAGAGACAATTTCTGTTTCATTTGTTTGTGCCCATTGAAGACGTTCCATAACAGTTTCTCTGTGACGTGGCGAAACGAAATCCGTTACTGATTTTCCAATGAGGTGTTTAACATTTCTTTGGTTTAAAAGTTTTGTCCCGGCATTATTTAAAAATACAATGTTATTGTTAACCTGAACGCAGATTGCAAGAGGAGAGAACTCTACAATGTCCTCGTATTGCTTGTATCCTTGTGGAAGGGACTTTTCTTTATTCCATCTGAAAGCCATGAAGTATTCCTGAACGTTAATTGTTTATATCAGTACAGTATTTTATTTTAACCAAATAAGTTTTTTTTCACAATGTCTTGTAAGATAATTGTTTTTAGATAGTATTAAGTTTAGATTAAGATATAAATAACAATAACCCCTTCTCTAAGAATTTTCCTTATTGTTTTCTTGAGCTTATCTAAATTTAAAGATAATGAATAGAAAGTTTATAAGCAAAGCGACTATAAATAAAATATACAATTATTGCTGTTAAATGTCAAATTAGTTAACATTTTTATTAAGTTCACATAACAGATATACCAAAAATCATTTAGTATCATTTTTTTCCGATTCAACTGGATTTAAATACATTTTAATTCCTGTGTAAGCCCCGTTAGAGATTTTACAATTTCTAACGTTATGCGCCGAAGGTAGCTTTGTACCCCGTAAGCCCTTTGGTCTCTTACGGGGTGAACCACCGTTGGCTTTGAAAGGTAACCATTACATCGTCCCGTTAGAGGTAAATTTCTAACGGGATGAACTTTCTCTAACGGGGTAAAACAGAGAATAAAGCACGTCTTTATTTTTATGAGAGACTCCCTGAAAAAACGTCCTGTTTTTTACTAGTTTTTTATGAAAAATGTGCTCATAATGTTTCTTCATCGGATACAAAAATTGACATGCATATCATTTTCTCAGGGATAACAGTTCAGATAATGCTTTTAATTCCCTGCTCATGTATCTTCATGAAATTTATTGTTAGTCTGATGTTTTAATCCCTAAATAAACGCATGTTTTGCTAAAATATACAGGATTATGTCTCTTATTCTTGTTACAAATGATGACGGCGTTGGCTCATATGGAATTAGAATACTCGCTAAGGCACTGCGTACTGTTGGGAATATTTATATTGTTGCTCCGGAAAGGGAGCAAAGTGCGGTCGGGCATTCACTGACTCTCCACAGGCCTTTGAAATCTGAGAAATTAGGCAGGAGAGTCTATCGCATTAATGGCACACCTACTGACTGTATTATTCTGGGCGTTAATAGGCTGCTTCCTCAAAAACCAGATCTTGTAGTTTCCGGAATAAATAATGGAGGTAATATGGGTGATGATATAACGTATTCAGGGACGGTAGCAGCAGCAATGGAAGGGACTTTGCTTGGAATACCCTCAATCGCAGTCTCTTTAGTTTCTGAGCGAATTAATTCTCATGGTAACTCTATAAATATTGGCAGTGTGTTTAAAAGGGCCCCAGGCATTCAAGAATCATTAAAATTTATACAAAGGCTCGCAGAAAAGGTACTCGTAAAAGGGCTTCCGCCTGACACGTTTTTGAATGTAAATGTTCCCGATATACACAAAGTCAAGGGGGTAAAGCTAACAAAACAAGGGAAGAGAGTTTATGATAATTCTATACAGGAGATTTCAGACCCGCGTGGTGGCATACATTACTGGATAGGGAGTGGTATACCTCTATGGCATTCTGGTGAGAATACAGACTTTGAGGCAATTCAGAAAGGTTTTATTTCAGTGACTCCAATTCATCTTGATCTGACGAATTACAAAGGATTGCAGTACCTGAAGAGGAACTTGAAAATATAACGCATGAAACAGTATGACGTCATTATAATTGGTGCAGGACCTGCGGGTATTTTTTCTGCACTTGAATTGATATCACGTAACAAAGAGCTTAAGGTAATTGTGCTTGAAAAAGGTAAGGATATAGATGCACGAATTTGCCCCACAAAAGTTGAGAAAGTTACCTGCAGAAAGTGTCCTGAATGTAGCCTGCTCTGCGGATGGGGAGGAGCTGGTGCATTTAGCGATGGAAAACTGAGTCTTTCCAAAGATATTGGTGGCAATCTCTCACGGTATGTAGAAGATACCGTTTTGCAGGACCTCATTCATTATGCAGACAATATATACATACAATATGGGGCACCCTATCATGTTTATGGGGGGGATGAACAACAAGTTAAAGCGCTCAAAGACCAGGCACATAAATATGGGTTACAACTCATTCCTTCACGTATAAGGCATATCGGGACAGATAGATGCCCGGAGCTTCTTAAGAACATTAAAAGAGAGCTTAACTCTAAAATTGATATCGAGTTTTCTAAAGAAGTTAAAACAATATTATTCAAAAACGATAACGTTGCCGGTGTTGAAACAAAAGACGGGGAAGTAATTTACGGTGATTTTGTAATCCTTGCTCCTGGGAGAGAAGGGTCTCTCTGGCTTGAACAGCAAGCCAGGATAATGGGGCTTTCTCTTCTTAAAAATCCTGTTGATATAGGAGTGAGGGTTGAAGTGGCTGCTTCGACTCTTGAACCGCTCACAAAAATTACATATGAACCAAAGCTGATTTTTCATTCAAAAAAATTTAACGACAGGGTCAGAACTTTTTGTGTAAATCCTTATGGTGAGGTAGTAAAGGAATATGTGAAAGGTATTTGGACTGTTAATGGACATAGTTATTCTAATAAGTCAGCTACTAATACAAACTTTGCCCTTCTTGTAAGCACCTTTTTTACAGAACCTTTTGATGAACCACATTTATATGGAAGATATATTGCAAGACTTGCAAATCTTTTAGGCAGAGGAGTCATTCTGCAGAGACTTGGTGATTTACAGGCAGGCCGGAGATCAACGCCTGCAAGGATAGCGAGAGGTCGGGTAAAACCTACACTCATAGATGCAGTGCCGGGAGACCTCAGTTTTGTTCTTCCCTATCGTTACCTGTTAAATATACTTGAGATGCTCAGGGCACTGGAAAAAATTGCCCCTGGTGTTAATAGCCGTCACACACTTCTTTACGGGGTAGAAGTCAAATTTTATTCAAGGCAACTTAAACTCAAAAGGAGCCTGGAAACAGAGGTAAAAAACCTTTTTGCTGTGGGTGATGGAGCAGGTGTCAGCAGAGGACTTATACAGGCTTCAGTATCAGGAATAATAGCAGCAAGAGAGATTTTAAAGAGGATTGGGGATGGAATTTGAAAAAGAAAGAAAGCATATGGTTGAGTATCAGCTCAGAGCGCGAGGGATCAAGGACGATCGTGTTCTTAAGGCAATGGAGAGTGTTCAGAGGCATCTATTCATTGATGAAGATATATGGGACAGGGCGTATGATGACTGTGCACTTCCAATAGGAGAGGGACAGACAATCTCTCAGCCGTATATGGTTGCTGTAATGACGGAATTGCTCGAGTTAAAAGGCGAAGAAACAGTGCTCGAGATAGGAACGGGTTCTGGGTATCAGGGGGCTCTACTTTCATTACTTGCATCAGATATTTTCAGTGTAGAAAGAATAAAAGTACTTGCCTTAAGGGCGGCTGTAACATTTAAAAAACTTAATATTAAGAATATTCATCTCGTGGTTGGTGACGGAACACTGGCATTATCAAAAGAGGCTGTTTATGATGGCATAATAGTCACAGCTGCTGCTCCCCGGATACCTGATACATATATCAATCAATTAAAAGTTAATGGCAGGCTCGTTATACCTGTGGGAAACAGATTCTCTCAGGTGCTTTATCAGGTAAAAAAAACACCCTCAGGTTTCATTACGAACACCTCAACACCATGTGTATTTGTTCCACTCATTGGCAAGTACGGCTGGGAAAAAAGTGAAACATGAAATCATGCTTATTGACAACAATGATGTCTTTTAGGTAAAACATTTCATACTGTTTTTAAGGAGAGAAAATGCTTAAGGAATCAAAAAAGATATGGATGGACGGAAAGTTCGTTAGATGGTCTGATGCTCATGTTCATATACTCACCCATACATTACATTATGGCCTCGGTGCATTTGAGGGAGTGAGATGCTATAAAACATCGAAAGGACCTGCAATTTTTAGATTGCAAGAACATGTAGAAAGATTGTTCAAGTCGTGTCACATTTTACAAATTAAACCCCGATATACTCCTGATGAAATCAGGAAGGCCATAATTGAGACAGTTAGAGTCAACGAGCTTGAAGAATGTTATATACGTCCTATTGTTTATCTTGGGTATGGTTCAATGGGTATCTACCCCAAGGAAAATCCAGTAAACATAGCGATAGCAGCATGGCCCTGGGGGGCATATCTTGGTGAAGAGGGAATAACGAACGGCATAAGGGTGAAAATATCTTCTTTTACGCGACACCATGTCAATATAACCATGACAAAGAGCAAGACCTGTGGTGATTATGTTAATTCTTTGCTTGCAAAAAGGGAAGCTGTTTCCTGTGGTTATGATGAAGCATTACTTCTTGACACAAACGGATATGTTGCAGAAGGAAGCGGACAGAATATTTTTATTGTCAGGAATGGAATATTAAAGACAGCATCGCTTTCTTCTATACTTGAAGGTATCACGAGGAATAGTGTAATTGAGATAGCACGGAATGAAGATATTCCCACAGGAGAAGCAAGCATCACAAGAGATGAACTCTATATTGCAGATGAGGCTTTCCTCACAGGTACTGCTTCTGAAATAACACCGATTAGAGAAGTTGATGGAAGATCTATTGGCAAGGGTAAGCCAGGCCACGTTACTAAAAAACTGCAAAAACTTTTCTTTAATATAGTCAATGGAAAAGAAAAGGCTTACCAATCATGGCTGACCTATATTTAGGATTACCATTCATTTAAAATCCCAAAGTAACACGATACTTTTTTATTTATTCTGAAATAAATTTTATATTTTTGACTTTTTTTTATTCAAACGTACATGCATGTAAACCCCGTTAGAGATTTTACAATCTCTAACGGTATGCGCCGTTGGTGGCTTTCTACCCCGTAAGACCTGTGGTCTCTTACGGGGTGAACCACCGTCGGCTCTG
>DAOVVO010000054.1 GCA_030637135.1 Nitrospirota bacterium | reverse complement strand
CTCACTGCTCACATACCCGGTGCCGACCTTTATAATTAAGCGTGTTAAACGCTGGAGAATCTTTTGGGACATGTCTACTATTTCTCTTACAATGTCCGGGTTTTTGACACCAGCCGGCGTTATGATACGACCTATTTTGTATTTGCTCTGGTCCTTCTGAAAGAGGGCAAGCTCTCTCTCCAAAACATCACGGGTTAAAACCCCCTTTTTTACAAGTGCCTCCCCTATAAATACGTGTTCATTAATTTGCAGAGTTAATATCTCTTTAACCTGATCAGGAGTCAAGAGCCCCATTTTAACAGCAAGTTCTCCAAAACGCATGTCAATACGTCTCTGCTCATTGTGAATTTTTTCAATGTCTTCTATCGTAAGATAACCTTTTGATATGGCATACTCACCGAAAGAGCGATTTTTTGAATCCTGAAATTGAACTGCTTCTATAAGTTCTTGAGGTTTGATAATATTTTTTTCTAAAAGGTATTGACCAAAAAATTTTACCCCCATTTTTACTCCTTTTTTATTTTTTTATAGATTCTTTAATATCTCGATAACCTTTTCCTGCTCAAACGGCTTTGAAATTGCATTTTTTGCACCGAATTTAAGAGCCTCCATGGTCTTTTCTCCGACGCCTGCAGCTGAAGATATCACTACTATTTTAGCGCCCTTGTCACGACTTACGATTGTCCTAATCGCCTGAAGCCCGTCCATTACCGGCATAATAAGGTCCATACAGACAATATCAGGCTTCAAGGATGCATAGAGTTGTATACCTTCAGCACCGTTTTTTGCATGTCCAACAACTTCAAATATGCCAGAATCATCAAGGATTTTCTGTAATTGTTTAGTAACAGCAGTGCTATCATCAACGAGGAGAACCTTTTTTTTATCCATATACTTCCTCCTTAGCCTGAATCTATTGTCATTCCGGCAATTTTTTAATTTAAAAAAATCCAGGGAAGATTCACTAATGTTCTGAATACTGAAACGTAAGGGTTCTGATTTTGACTCATTGTAACATAATCCATAGCAATGTAATCTTATTTCTTTAAAAGTTTTTTAACGCTTTCAAAGGCGTCTATATCAGTATGCGGGATAAACAGTCCTGAAATGTATTCATCCATGAATGAACGTGACACAGAAAGTTCAAGATAGGTCATTTTCCGTGCTATTTCTTCTGCCTCTTCGCGCATCTGTCGAGAAAGACAACAGAGATATGCCCCTGTAATTGATGTATTCCCCAGGAACTTAAATTTTTCTCTTTCTAAGTCTGGAAGCATGCCCAGAATAACGGCTTTTTCTACATCCAAAAATTTCCCAAAACCTCCTGCAATATACACTTTGTGTACATCATTGAATGTATACCCTACCTCCTTAAGGAGTATGGAAAATCCCGCATAGATAGCAGCCTTTGCCCTTACTATATTCTCTATGTCAGGTTCTGTAAGGACAATATCCCCGCTTTCTCCGGAATAGACTACAAACTCGAGACCATCTTCTCCTTCTCTTACTCTGTGTGAAACCCCTCGCTGCAATTTCCCCTTCTGGTCTAAAAGCCCTGTTAAAAACATTTCTGCAACCGCATCAATCATTCCTGAGCCGCATATCCCTATGGGAAGGATATTATCACCTATTACCTTTATCTCCGGTTCCAGCGTTGAGGGGTTAATATGCACATCTTCTATAGCCCCATCAGTCGCCCTCATGCCGTGTTTCATACCGCTGCCCTCAAAACACGGACCAGCGGAGCACGCTGCTGCCACAAGCCATTCGGAATTCCCAAGAACTATTTCTCCGTTTGTTCCAATATCCATAAAAATGCTCAACTCCTGTTTTTTATGTAATCTCGCTGCCAGCAGTCCTGAAACTATATCCCCACCAACATAACTGGCCACGCACGGGGAGGTATAAACAGGGGTATTCGGATGTACTTTTATACCGAGTTCTCCGGCAAATGCAAGTGGGAAGCTATTCGCTGTAGGAATATAGGGTTCTTCTCTTATAGCGGAAGGGTCAAGCCCTAAAAAAAGATGAGTCATTGTTGTATTACCTGCTATAACGAGGTGGTCTATCGAATTACTATCTATACTATGGGTTTTTGCCAACAACGCAAGAAGGATATTAACATCCGTTATAATTGTCTTGTTCAAGCTCTTCAATCCATTGTGCTCGGTAGCATACACAATCCTTGTTATAACATCATCACCAAACCTTATCTGTGAATTATAGACAGAGGCGACATCTACAAGGTTCCCATCCGTAAGGTTAATGAGATACACCACAAGTGTTGTGGTTCCTATGTCAAGAGCAACGGCGTATTGGGGAGTTCTTTGGTCACCCTGATAAATGTTTGTAATTTCGTCGCATTCCCCGCGGTGTATAACACAGAGTGTTATCTCCCAGTTCTTTTTTCTGACCGTTCTCGCGAGGTTTATCAAAAACCGAAAAGGAACCCTTAAGCACCCGAGCCCTTTTGAAAAGAGCTCCCTCTTTAATCTTTCAAGGTCGCTTATATTGTCGTTAAGAGAGGGCTGAGGAAGTTGAAGGACAATCCTCGTTGTAAGGGGATCTATCTCAGCCCCTGCTGATTTTAATATGGCTTGAAGATCTTTTGACTTCCCAGTAGCAATTTTGCCTTCAATGGTAAGTTCTGACTCTTTCGGTATTTCTATCAGGACATCTTCAGATGGAAAGCTCTGGCATGCGAGGGCAAAACCTTTTTTTATTTCCTCCTGTGCAAGCTTTAATGTTGAGCGTATATTAACCTGACCTGACTTAATGAGTATCTTGCATTTACCGCACGTGCCTTTTCCACCGCATGATGATGTAAGATAAATGCCTTCTTTTTTGAGCGACTCCATAATAGATGACCCGGGAGTACCGGATATGCTTTTTCCTGAAGGCAAGGAAATCTTCATTAGAGCTCCTTTACTGCATCCAATGCGAAATATGTAACTATAAGGTCAGCACCGGCCCTTTTAATAGAGGTCAGCAATTCCATAACGACTCTTTTTTCATCAATCCATCCACGTTGTGCTGCAGCTTTAACCATGGAATATTCTCCGCTCACATTATATGCAGCGACCGGGACATCGAAAGAGTCCTTGATATCGGATACAATGTCAAGATAGCACATTGCCGGCTTTACCATTACAATGTCTGCACCTTCCTCTATATCGAGGGCAACTTCTTTAAATGCCTCTCTTCTATTTGAAGGGTCCATCTGGTAAGACCGCCTGTCACCAAATTGTGGCGTTGATTCAGCTGCGTCTCTGAAGGGCGAATAAAATGCAGACGCATATTTCGCTGCGTAACTCATTATGGGCACTTCATCAAAACCATGACCATCCAGCACATCCCTTATAACAGCAACACGACCGTCCATCATATCTGAAGGGGCAACAATGTCAGCTCCTGCCCTGGCATGGGACAAAGCCTCTTTGGCAAGCAGTTCGAGTGACGGGTCATTTAATATTTTACCGTTTTTTACTACACCGCAGTGACCGTGGTTTGTGTATTCACAGAGGCACACATCTGTAATGATTACCAGTTCGGGAACTTTATCTTTAAGTGCCTTTACAGCTTTTTGTACGATACCTTTTGAGCTGTATGCCTCTGAGGCACGTTCGTCTTTATGTTTCGGTATGCCGAACAGTAAAACAGCGGGTATCCCGAGCTTATAAACCCTTTGTGCCTCTTTTACAACCTCATCTACTGACTGTTGATAACAACCCGGCATCGAGGAGATCTTCTTCCTGACCCCTTTCCCAAATGTTACAAACATGGGATATATAAAATCCTCTGGTGTAAGGTGTGTCTCACGTACCATGTTTCTTATCGACTGTTTATTTCTGAGTCTCCGTGGCCTATGAATTGGAAAAGACATACATTTCTCCTTTCAATTGTTCATATCTGAAATTTTTATATTTTAAGACATTGAATACGCCTGACTGCCATGCCTAACGGCACCTGTCTGCTCTATGAGTCGTAGACCGATAGGTAGAGGCAGGCCTTGCCTACCGGCAGGCAGGCTCGCTATTTTATTTTTTTTAAAGTCTGCCCGTTTCATTATCGTCTTTAATCACGTTTATAAGGTTCGATATGTATGACAACATCTATAACTGCAGGAAACTGCTGTTTAATGGCCACTTCCACAGCATGTGCAACCTTGTGTGCTTCATGTGTCTTCACTTCAGGATCAATAAGGACGTGGAGGTCTATATTCACAGCGCTCTCTTTTCCCCTTGTTCTTATCTCATGACATTCTTTTACGCCCTCAATTCTTTTTACTACTTCCAGTATGTCATTCGGATTTATACATGCAGCATCAGTAAGAACATTGGTTGCTGACTTCAATATTTTAAAACCCATTCTCCCGATCAGCACGGTAATAATGAAAGCAGCAATAACATCAATAACAGGATACCCGAACTTTGCGGCACATAGGCTCACGACCACAGAGAGAGATACAAATATATCGGTTTTCGTGTGCAAGGCGTCTGCAATAAGAATATCGCTCTTGAGCAACCTGCCTTTTTTTGTTTCATACATCATCACACCTATATTTACCATAAGAGTTATTCCCATAATTACAAAGCTCCATACCGTAACCTCAAAACCGTGAGGTATGTGAATTCTGAAATAGGCTTTTTTAAATATTTCAAAACCGGCAATAAAAATAAGCACGGCTATTGCTATTGTTGAAAGGGTTTCATATTTTCTATGTCCATACGGATGGCTTTCATCAGGCGGTTTTGATGCTATCCAGATACCGACAAGTCCGATGACATTGGATAATCCGTCGAAAAAGGAATGGAATCCGTCAGAGAGCATACTTATAGAGTCTGTTTTATACCCATAGACAATTTTTGACACGGCGACAAGCATATTCAGAATCAGGGTATAAAAAAGAACCTGTCTTATTTTTTTAAGGCGTGTCATTGGTTTGATTATAAACGATTTGGAATTACTTCCCAATACAAAAATTACTGAAGATCTTACTGAGAATATCTTCTGATGTGGTAATCCCCAGTATTTCTCCAATTGCATCAAGGGCATCTCTTAATTCAACCGCGAGAAATTCAGGCGAAGTTTTTTTCGAAATTTCATTAATAAAAGTATTGACTGATGCAAGAGTCCTTTCCAATGCATGTACATGTCGTATATTTGTCACGATACCTGTAGTGCAAACCGGTTTGCCGTTTAGTATTGTGTCTACTATTTTGTCTTTTAATTCGGCAATTCCTGTACCTGTAACTGCAGAGATTCTCACTATTTCTCTGTCTGACTCTTCTAACGTGAACATCTGCGGAAGGTCTATTTTATTAATAACGAAAATTGTGTTTCGGTTATGTGGCTTATCAATCAGTTCACGGTCAGTATCGTGCAATCGTGTGCTTCCGTCAAGTACAATCAACACTAAATCTGCACCCTTCATTGCACTGATGCTTCTCTTAACTCCCTCTTTTTCTGCACTATCTTCAACTTTTCTTATTCCTGCGGTATCCATAATTTTTATTGGCAGTCCCTGAATGTTTACATAATCCTCTATAACATCACGCGTGGTACCCGGTGTCTCTGTCACAATAGCCCTTTCGTGCTCAAGAAGTACATTGAGTAAGGAAGATTTCCCGACATTCGGTCTCCCGATAATTGCTGTCTTTATCCCTTCCCTTACTATTATTCCGTACCGCGAGCTGTCCAGGAACTGATGTAAGGACTGTTTTATTGTTACTGCCCTGTCTTCCATGTTTTTCAAAGACAGCGGCTCTATATCTTCATCGGGAAAATCAATGTGTGCTTCAATAAAAGCAGCGAGTTCAATGAGTTCCTGCCTCAGGTGTTCAATTTTTTTTGAAAACCTCCCGCTGAGCTGTTCAAGTGCTTCTCTCTGCCCCTTCTCGGTCAGTGCATTGATAATATCAAGTACAGCTTCCGCCTGTGCAAGATCAATCCTCCCATTAACAAAAGCCCTCCGGGTAAATTCTCCCGGATCAGCAAGCCGTGCCCCGCTTTTTAAAAGGAGCTCTAAAATCCTGCGCAATGGTACCGGTCCGCCGTGACAATTTATTTCTACGACATCCTCTTTTGTAAAGGTATGAGGCGCACGCATTACAGAAACCAGCACCTCATCTATAATGTCTTTATGTGCATCTATAATATGGCCGTACATGATCCTGTGAGATGGGGATTGTGAAAGGGTCCTGTTTTTGGGAGAGATAAATATGTTATCAACAAATTGAATTGAATCCCTGCCACTGAGTCTAACGATACCAATCCCGTTGTGGCCTAACGGGGTCGATATTGCGGCTATGGTGTCATCATTCAGCATGGTAAGGTTGTCCAGAAAGAATTAAGCAGATTTTTTTGATTTTTTGTTTGTATAAAATTGCTGTATGATGCCCAGTGTGTTATTTACAAGCCAGTACAGAACAAGCCCTGCGGGAAAACTTAAAAACATAAAGGTAAAAACGATTGGCATGAGCATCATCATCTTTGCCTGTTTCGGATCCATGCTTGAGGGAGTCATTTTCTGCTGAATCAACATAGTTATTCCCATTGTAACAGGAAAAATATAGTAAGGATCTTTTACGGAAAGATCGGTTATCCACAGAATAAAGGGAGCACCCTTCAGTTCAATGGCAATCAGCAGTATTTTATAGAGGGCGAGAAAAACAGGGAGCTGAATCAACATCGGCAAACAGCCTCCCATAGGATTTACCTTGTGTTTTTTATACAGTTGCATCATTTCTTTTTGTGCTTTCTGGGGTTCTTTCTTGTATTTCTCTTTTACTGCAGCCATGTGGGGCTGTATCTCCTGGAGTTTTTTCATTGATTTCTGGCTTTTGTTCAGAAGCGGGATAAACGGTATCCTCACCAATATCGTAAGCAGCACTATAGACCATCCATAATTCCCTGTTATTTTATAAAAATATTTCAAAAGCCAGAAAAGGGGCCTTGATATTATGGAAAACATCCCGAAATCAATTATATGTTCAAGCCCTACTCCGAGATCCTTGAGTATCTCGTATTTTTTCGGCCCGGCATACAACACAAAATTGCCCCTCTGTCCCATCACTCTATAAGCAATTTCAACATTGTGTTCTTTTTTATCTCTGCCATTGGCCCATTTCCATATCCTGACATCATTCACTGTATCTGTAGACGCAAGTGCTGCAGTAAAA
Organism: Nitrospirota bacterium; assembly: GCA_030637135.1. Classification (GTDB taxonomy): domain Bacteria; phylum Nitrospirota; class Thermodesulfovibrionia; order UBA6902; family BMS3Bbin08; genus DAOVVO01. The sequence goes on along the minus strand of DAOVVO010000054.1, from coordinate 1,570 downwards.
TATTTATCTTCCTGTGCAATCCACCGAATATTGCCCTGGTGTATGACTTCATCTTTACTTTTTGTCCCGGTAATCTTTCTGAAAAAATTTATTCCTTCAATATTATCTGGTTTTATATCAATTTTATCATTATCTTTTAAAAGAACCGGTCCTATGTGCACCCACGCTCCTTTTTTATCATAAATACCGAACTCCGATCCAAGAACAACATAATATGACTGAACACCATGTACCTCTGTGATAAGGTCAACCTTGTAACGATCTTTATAAAAGGTAAACGTCTTCTTTATAAAAAGCCCCGAAGGTTCTGTATAAAAAAATGACAATGTATCCTGTTTCGTACTGCGGTCCAATACAATTGAATCCCTGGCAGGACTGACACTATAATTTATTTTTTGCGGGAAATCCTCTGGATACCCTTCAGGGATGATGGAGAGCGGTGGCATTGCTGCTTCAGGTGATACAAGCCCAACGGGCTCTTCGTCTTGAGAATATTCCTTAATCTCCCATTTTTTTATTGTTCCTCCTTTAGTGGTAAAGACCGCATAATACAAATCGTTTTCAACCGTTATTTCTTTCTCTTCTGAAGGGATTTGCGGTGAGACAACTGGCATGGGGATATCTTCTCGTACCGGCAGTTTTGGTTCTTTAGCCGGTACCTGCTGTGCCTCCTGTCGGGGTGCTACCTGTTTCTGCACAGGTTTCCGGGGTGTCAAGTATGAAAACATCACCAGGACGAGTATGGAGAGTACTATTGCTAAAAGAGTTCTTTTTTCCATTATTTTATGCGCTGTGAGCTTTTTGGTACCGGGTCATATCCCCCGTGATGAAAAGGGTGGCATTTTAAAATACGCTTCATAAAAAACCACAGTCCCCTCTGAAAACCATGTCTTTCAACCGCCTCCCTGCAATACATTGAACACGATGGATAAAATCTACATGACTGGGGAAGAAACGGTGATATATATTTTTTATATAAAGAGATAGCAAAAACTGTTACTGACTTCACTTATTTACTCCTTAAGCGGTTGTATTCCTCGTGTTAAATGATTCATTCTCAATGAAAATGTAGTGACATTACATCAGGGGATTCAAGGGTTTGATGGTCCGGGTCAAATAATATTTAAAAAATTAATTCCAAAACGTGAATCCTTAACCCATATCTCCCGTAAACACCGTGTGTTCCGTTATACTGACAATTTCCTGCGACCCTTTGCACGTCTTCTTTTTATGATTTTACGGCCTCCCTTTGTGCTCATCCTTTCAAGAAAACCGTGCGTTCTCTTGCGTTTTATGTTATGAGGGCGATAGGTAGTATACGTCATTACATCTCCTCTGTCATAATATTCGTTATATCAGATTACCCTGATTCAATCAGAGATTCCCGGAACAATCAGAAATCCTAGAACTTATCATTTTACTTAATATGTCTCTAAAAAATCAATCTTGCCCTCTGCCAGGTAGTGGGTCATTTTGAAATGCAGTCTCTTTATTTACTTTTCTTGGGTCTCGTGGTACTCTCTCACATATGGAGATTCTACATTCTGCTTGGGAATTACTTCCAGATTTT
>DAOVVO010000039.1 GCA_030637135.1 Nitrospirota bacterium | reverse complement strand
TTAAATTCATTATAAAAACTGTCAAGAATATTTTTCAGGTGTACCTCAGAAATTCGGGATTTATAGTGAACAAGCATAGATTTCATAGTAACATACGAAATATAAAAAGAGTGGGGTATCATTGTAAACCCCTTTTTTTATGCTATTCTTACCATATATGATGGAACAGAGATTTGAATTAGATGATAATGAAATTGAACGGATTAAACAGAAACTTGCTACTGTACTTGAAGCAAACGAGAGGATTTCTTTTGCTTATCTTCACGGCTCTTTTGGAAGACTTCCATTCAGAGACATAGACATCGGTGCATACTGCACTATAGCAAAGGATGAGGTGTTTGACTTTGAGCTTGAATTGTCTTCCAGACTTGAAACCGTTTCCGGTTATACGGTGGATTTCAAGGTATTAAATTATGCTCCAATCGGGTTTCAGTTCTCTGTTATAAACGAAGGAATGTTACTTTTTGAAAGGGATAAAAATGTAAGGCTCGATTTTGTTGAATCTATCGGTCTGAAATATATGGATTATTATGAATTGTCAAAGTCTTATTTCAAAGAGATTGTAGAGTGTTTAAAGAAATAAACATAGAAAAAATTAAGACTCTCGAAAAAGACCTTCTCGATACAATTTCAGAAATTAAATCTGTTACAGCACTAGAAGTGGAGGCTTTTTTAGAGGATAAAAAGGAGATATATTCTTTACGTTATCTGTTGATTGAGGCTGTTGAAGCGATGGCAAATATATGCAATCATATCCTTTCCAGAACAGCTGGTCAGGTGCCTAAAGGTTATCCTGACTGTTTTGAAAAATTATCAGGAGCAAAAATTATTACAGGGGAACTTGGCGATAAGATAAAAAAAGCTGCGAGCCTCAGGAATATTATTATTCGCAAGTATTGGGAGATAGATGACCGCAAGGTTTTCAAATCCGCTCAGGAAAATATTGGGGATTTTGAGGAATTTCTTAAGCAGATAAATAGATTGCTGGAAAACAAGACCTGATTTTATACCTTAAACTTATTATTCCCTGCAGGTCGGGAACGAGTCTCACTACGAGTAGCAACGACGCATTGACTTGATGAAGATGAGCTTTAAGACGTTATCCCTATTTTTTTGGCCTCAGGGATAAAAGTGGTTAACCCCTGTTTATCATCTCTCTGAGTTCTTTTCCGACTTTGAAATAGGGCACTTTTTTGGGTGGTACTTCAACGGATTCACCTGTTTTTGGATTTCTGGCTTTCCGTGCCTTTCTGCTCCGGAGCTTGAAGTTGCCAAAACCTCTTATTTCAACTTTTTCGCCCTTAGTGAGGGCGTTTTTAATACTTTCAAAAACAGTATCTACAACCACCTCTGTCTGTTTTTTTGTAAGACTCTCAATATTTTCTGATAGTTTTTCAATAAGAGCTGATTTTGTCATATAAAACCTCCTTATTGTTCATAGTGTAAACATGTATTTTAGCTTGATGGCTGGAAAACTATCTTTAATAAGCTGTTCGGGAAAACTACCGCCCAGAATATCCCAGAGACTGAATTTCTTTTTCTTGGTGACCACGTGAGGCTCACCTTTGATCCCGCTTATCTCCCCTGCTAAATCAATAGCATCTTCGAGGTTTCCTAATACGTCAACAAGTCCCAGTTCTTCTGCTTTTTTGCCTGTGAATATACGGCCGTCAGCGAGTTTTTTAACTTCCTCAAATGCAATGCCCCTGCTGTCGGATACTGCTGTGATGAACTGTTCGTGAACATCATCAAGCACAGACTGGAGGATTTTTCTTTCCTCAGGTGTCATGGATTTGAATGTAGAAGCAATATCTTTATGTTTACCGCTTTTTATTACCTGTGTCTCAACTCCAATCTTTTTTAAAAGACCTGAGAAATTAGGTATTTCCATGATTACTCCGATGGAACCTGTTAAGGTTCCGGGGTTTGCGACTATTTTATCGGCAGGGCACGCAATGTAATAGCCGCCTGATGCAGCTATGGCACCCAGGGAAACAACAACTTTTTTCAATTTTTTCAGCTTTATTATTTCTTTATATATTTCCTGTGCCGGTGCTACTGCTCCTCCCGGGCTGTTAACCCTTAAAACAACTGCTTTAATTGAAGAATCTTCGGAATATTTTTTAATTTCGTCAATTATATGTGTTGAATCTAAAATTACGCCCTCTACACGTATGAGTCCGACTTTTTCACCTATTGCAATTTTTTGTGTAAAGGTCAAGGCATAACTGAGGATTGCAATGAGTATAAGAACAATAAGAGAAAAAAACAGGAATTTTTTCATATCTTACGTTTCATCTTTTGTTTTCAGGTTGAGACTTATTTTTCTTTCGGCAGTATCTACGTTTAGTATTCGTACTTTAATCTCTGTTCCTATTTTATATATGTCATCAAGTTTTTCATCTTTGTTCTTATCAATCTCAGAAGAATTTATTAATCCTTCTACTGCTCCTTCAAGTTCAATAAAAAGACCAAAATCTGCTATTCTTGTTATCTTGCCTCTTACATAATCTCCGGGTTTAAATTTATTGGGGATTTCCTCAATCCATGGATCGGGGGTAAGTTCTTTCAGTCCAACTGCTATTCGTTCTTTTTCCGGATCGATACTTATTATAATGACTTCAATCTTTTGTCCTTTTTTCAGAATCTCTGAGGGATGCTTTATATGTTTTGTCCATGACATCTCGGATATATGGAGGAGGGCATCAATTCCTTCATCGAGAGTTATGAAGGCACCAAAATCTGAGATGCTTTTTACTCTTCCGAAGACTTTTTTACCAACAGTATATTTTTGCTTTATAGTTTCCCATGGATTTGGTTTAAGTTGTTTTATACTCAAGGATATTCTTTTGTTCTCTTTGTTTACATTTAAAACAACCGCCTCAACAGTATCTCCTATTGAAAAATATTTAGAGGGCTTTTTAACTTTTTCAATCCAATCAAATTCTGATACATGCACTAATCCATCCAGCCCTTCCTCAAGTTTTATGAAAATACCATATTCAACAATATTGGTAACTTTTCCGATGATTATTTTACCGGGTGGATATTTTTTTTCAGCATCTTTCCAGGGATCAGGGGTTTTCTGTTTGTGACCAAGGGTAACTCTCAGTGTGTCTTTATCAAAATTGAGGACGATAACTTCCACGGTATCCCCAATGCTAAATAATTCTCCTGGATGGCTAATCTTGCCCCAGGACATATCTGATATGTGCAGTAAGCCGTCAACACCCCCCAAATCGATAAAAACACCATAATCTGTAAGATTTTTTACGACACCTTCCATGAGAGCGCCTTCTTTCAGTTTAAAAAGGGTTTCTTCTCTCAATTTTCCCCGTTGTTCTTCAAGAATAGCTCGTCTCGATACTACTATATTGGATCTCTTATTGTTTATCTTTAGTACTTTAAAAGGACAAACTTCCCCGATAAGGGAGTCCATATCCTTGCAGCTTTTGAGATCTATATGGGAACCCGGGAGAAAGGCATTGACTCCGGCAATTTCTACAGTCATGCCACCCTTTACCTTTCCGACGATTTTACCCTCAAGAGTTACCCCATTATTACATGCATTTTCTAACATATCCCATGTCTTTATCCTTAACACCCTTTCCCTTGAGAGGCTTACAAAACCATCACTGGTTCTTGCATCCATTACATACACTTCTAAGTGATTACCTGGCTGTAACTTTTTGCGTTCTTCAGGCGGGAGTTCAACAGCAGGAATATAACCTTCACATTTAGCCCCTATATCTATAATGATACCTTCCTTTTTTACCTGTATAACTTTCCCTTTGATGATTTTACCTGCTTGTATCCCCTTGAAAGTATCTGCATACAGTTTTTCTAATTCTTCTCTTTGTAATTCCATAATATTAATGATATTATATTACCTCCTGCAAGAAATTGCTTTAATTTTCTCCACAACCTCGTCTATGAGCCATTGGGGAGTTGAAGCCCCGCCTGTTATCCCTATCTTTTCAATCCCTCTAAACCATTTATCCTCAAGCTCATCAGCAGTCTCTATATGATATACTTTAGCACAAGTTTTTTGTGAAAGCTTGGCCAATTGAGCAGTATTTGAACTATTTTTCCCGCCTACAACAATCATGGCGTTCACTTTCTTAGCAAGTTCTTTTGTCTCGTTTAGCCGTGAGGCAGTAGAATTACAAATAGTATTATAAGTTCTTAACTCCTTTGTATAAGTAATGACACTTTGCACAACCTTTTCAAGGGCTTCAAATGGCTGGGTTGTCTGGACAATGATTCCAACCTTGCTTTTTAAACGGGGAATGGGTTCATTGGAGTTTATGACAATGACATCATCTCCTCCAAAACCAACTAATGCTTGAACTTCTGGATGACTCCTGTCACCCACAATAACTACCTGATAACCTTCTTCTTTAAGAGTCTGCGCGTACCGTTGTGCTTTTTTTACGAATGGGCATGTGGCATCCACAATGCGGTAACCTATCTTTGATATTTCTTCATGAATTTTTGGTGGTATGCCGTGAGTCCTGATAATAAGAGTCTTTATATCAGCGGTTCGTGGGTCTTCTACAGGAGCCACACCATGCATCATAAGTTTTTTAACTACCTGGGGATTGTGAATGAGGGGACCGAGGGTATATATACCTTTTTGCGTATCATCGCCTAACTTAAAAGCGATATCAATAGCCCGCTTTACCCCGAAACAGAAACCTGCTCTCTTAGCCACTAATATCTTCATAACGTTTTTTGAGTTCTCCAATTGAGTACATGATATTTTTAGTTACAGTTTCATGGAGATAATGACCCTTTCCCTCTTGATTGGAAACGTCGAGAGGGTTACCAAATATTACCGAGATTTTGGCTCTTTTGAGCCATCGTGCTCCGCAAGGCAGTGCCTTATCAGAGTCTATAATGAGAGCCGGGATTACGGGAACTTTACCGAGACTGGCTATCATCCCGACACCTCGTTTGCCTTCCATGAGACTCCCTGTCTCACTTCTTCTCCCCTCAGGAAAAATGATAAGTAGTTTGCCTCTTTTAACTCTCGTTACCGCGTTTTTAATAGTAGATGGAAGCGTTTTTTCTCTATCAACAGGGAACGCGTAGTGCTTAATAAACCAGCCGAGCACGGGGATATGAAAAAGCCCTTTTCGAGCCATAAAAGTACTCATTCTTGGTATAACAGCCCCGAGCAGCAGAGGGTCTAAATAACTTACGTGATTTGATGCTATAATGACCCCCCCTTCTTCCGGTATGTTCTCTTTTCCTATAACATTCAGACCACCGTTAATATGGCATATTAATCTTATAATAAAGGTAATAAAACGGTGAATCGAGTTAGAAAACTCTCTTTTTTTCTTAGGAGAATTATCTTGCAATGTGCCTGTTGATGTCAAGGCGTTTTCAACGCCTCCATTATTTTTGTTACAACCTCTTCTAACGTAAGAGTGGTAGTATCTATATAATTCATATCTTTTGTTCTTTTAAGCGGGGAAGCCTGTCTTGTTGAGTCACGTTTATCTCTTGTTTTTATATCCTCAATGGTGGTTTCTAAATTTGTTTCAAGGTTTCTTTGTTTTAGTTCTTTTAACCTTCTCCTGCCTCTTTCCTCAGCACTGGCGTCAAGAAAAAATTTATGTTTTGCCTCCGGGAAAATAGCACTACCAATATCCCTGCCCTCGATAACTATATTCCCTTTGAGCCCAATTTCTTTCTGTATTGTGTAGAGGAACTCTCTCGCAATGGGGAGAGCGGAGACCTGAGAGCTCAATTCCCCTATCTCTGGAGTTCGTATCTTCGATGTGACATCCATTCCGTTTACCATGACTCTATCATCATTAAGGGTTATTTTGATATTCTCAATAATATGATCCAGGGTTTTTTCATCTTCAGGGTCTCCGTTTTCTTCCTTTATCTTCCATGCAACTGCCCTGTAAAGGGCGCCTGTATCGAGATATTTGTAACCAAGCTTTTGTGCAAGCAGTTTAGATACAGTGCTTTTCCCGGCCCCTGAAGGACCATCTATGGTGATTATGTCTTTCATTATTAAATCAGAATATCATAATCAACCCATTCGACTGAGCTCAGGGTTGGACATTCGGCTGAGCTCAGTCGAAGCCATACTGAGCGGCACCTGTATTTTCCCTACCCTAAAGGGTAGGGTTTGTGTCCTTCGATTTCACTCAGGATAGTGAGTTTATCCACCTGAGGCGGATTTATCGAACTATGCCGCCGAACGTATCAAAATGATTAGTTATTATCCTCCAATGATACTCCTGTCTTCTTTTAATGCCTCACAGATATCCCTTTTTAAAGCAGGGTAGGTCACAGATGTCCATCCGTCGCCGAAGTGATGTGACAGAATATTGAGGGCATGAGGGTCTTTTGTCTCAATGATAAATACAATCCTCATTGGTGATTTGCCTGCAACCTCATATCTGTCGATCTGTTGACACATTTTCTGAAAAATTTTATTTCTTCCTTTTTCATACCATTCTTCTCTCTCTCTATTTAACTCATCTATAGAGACGTTCTCTTTTGCATCAAAAATTGATATATAAAGCATGAACACCTCCTTGTTCGTGTTTACCCCGTTAGAGAAAATCACCGATGAAATCGGTGGTGTAGCGATTATCTTTCAAAACCGATAGTGGTTCACCCTGTAAGAGACCACAGATCTTATGGGGTAAAAAGCCACTGTCGGTGTATACCTTTAGAGATTATAAAATCTCTAACGGGGTTTGCCGGTTATTGTTTTATTGTTTTCTGCTTATTTTTTGCTGCCTACTGTTTTTTATTTACTGCTTACTCCTTACTCTTTTCTGTTTCCCGCTTTACATCGTTTCCCGCGTTTCCCGTTGCCTAGTTCTTCCTGCTTACTGCTTCCTAGGTACTATCTTTCCTTTTCCCGCCTTCCATCGTTTCCCGCTTTTCCCGCTTTTCCCGCTGCTTACTGCTTACAGCCTCTCTTCCCTCTATAATTTTTTCAACTACAGTTGGGTCCGCGAGTGTAGTGATATCCCCTATTTCGTCTGCTTTATCCTCAACAATTTTTCTGAGAATTCTTCTCATGATTTTTCCGCTTCTTGTCTTTGGAAGACCTTCTACAAACTGTATTGCATCTGGTTTTGCAATAGGGCCTATATCTTTTCTTGTCTGTTTAACAAGTTCCTTCTCCAGGTCTTTACTGCTTTGAAAACCACTGTTCAACATAACAAAAGCAAATATGCCCTGTCCTTTTATTTCGTGTGGAAAGCCGACTATGGCAGCTTCTGCCACTGCTGGATGGACGACAAGAGAACTCTCTATTTCAGCGGTACCAAGTCTGTGACCTGATACATTTATCACATCATCTATACGTCCGAGCAAATGATAATCGCCGTTTTTATCGACTTTTGCTCCGTCGCCGCTGAAATAATTCCCTTTATGCTGAGAGAAATATGTCTCTTTATAGCGTTTCGGGTTGCCATATATGGTTCTTGTAATTCCCGGCCATGCGTTTTTAATTACTAAAGCGCCGTCTTCATTTTCACCTGCCGGCGAGCCATCTGCCTTCATAACCGCAGGTTGTACTCCAAAAAAAGGTCTTCCGGCAGCCCCCGGGTTCATTGGTACTGCTCCAGGAAGTGACGATATTAATATCCCTCCTGTTTCGGTTTGCCACCATGTGTCAACTATCGGGCAGCGCTCTTTCCCTATATTATGATGATACCAGAGCCATGCCTCTGGATTTATAGGTTCACCAACAGACCCCAGAAGCCTCAGGCTGCTGATGTCCCTCTTTTTTGTCCATGCTTCTCCTTCTCGTGCGAGTGAACGAATGACAGTCGGGGCAGTATAGAATACATTTACCTTGTATTTTTCTACTATTTCCCAGTATCTGTCAGGATGTGGATATGTGGGCACTCCTTCAAACATTATGCTTGTGGCACCGTTACATAAAGGGCCGTAGACGATATACGAATGCCCGGTTATCCATCCTATGTCTGCAGTGCACCAGAAGGTATCCTCTTCGTGATAATCGAATATGTATTTAAATGTAACCGCTGTATAAAGGAGGTACCCGGCAGTTGTATGAAGCAGTCCTTTGGGCTTACCTGTGCTTCCACTTGTGTAGAGAATAAAAAGAGGGTCTTCTGCATCCATTTCTTCCGGCTTACACCATGATGATATATTTTCATCAGCGAGTGCTTTTTCAGCAAAAATATCCCTGCCTTCCGTCATTTTTATAGTGATGCCGGTCCTGTTAAATACAAGACACTGCTTTACGGTTGGAGTTTCCAGCAGTGCACTATCTGCATTATTTTTGAGGGGTATAACCTTTCCAGCCCTGAAAGAGCCGTCACACGTTACAAGGACCTTTGCCTGGCAATCGTTAATCCTTTCTCTCAGCGCTGTGGCACTGAATCCGCCGAATACCACACTATGCACTGCTCCAATCCTGCTGCATGCCAGCAATCCGATTGCAAGTTCTGGAATCATGGGTAAGTAAAAAACTACCCTGTCACCTTTCTTAACCCCTAACTTTTTAAGCAGATTTGCAAACCTGCATACATGCCTGTGAAGTTCCTGGTAAGTAAAGGTCTTGTTCTCTCCATTTTCGCCCTCCCATATGAGCGCGGCCTTATTTTTTCTGTAAGTCTTCAGATGACGATCGAGACAATTATAGGAAACATTTAGTTGTGCTCCGATAAAGTATTTAATATCCGGCTTGCTAAAGTCACAGTCCATCACTTTTTCCCACTTTTTAAACCAGGTGATATTTTTTTCAGCCATATCTGCCCAGAAACCTTCAGGGTCTTCAATTGATTTCCGGTATATCTCTGAATATTCAGTTTCACTCTTAACATGAGCTTTTTTTGAAAATTCCTCAGGAGGCGGAAATATTTTGTGCTCTTCATGTGGAACCGGGATTATTCTATTACCCATTTAAACCTCCATGTGTGCTGATTTTTAATGTGAAGACTAAAATAAATTAAGTTCTCAATTTATTTAATGTGTCAAAAAATTCAGGAAAAGATGTATTAATACATTCCGTATTCTCGATATTCATTTCCCCTTGACTAACAAGACCTGCTATTGTCAATGCCATTGCCACTCTGTGGTCTCCGTAACTGTTAACAGAAGTTGCCCAGAGCCTTTGAGCTCCTTTAATAATAATTCCGTCTTCAAGCTCTTCAACATCTACATTCATTTTTTTTAACGCTCTGGCCATCGAGGCTATTCGGTCTGACTCTTTTACTCGCAGTTCCCTTGCGCCTCTTATTTTTGTTGTTCCACTGGCTACTGATGCTGCAATACACAGGATGGGGAATTCATCGAGAGCTCTTAATATTTCATTGCCACCGAGCTCTATACCCGTAAGATGGACACTTTTTATGTATATGTCTGCAACTGGTTCTCCTGAGACCTCTCTTGTGTTTTCAAATCTTATGTCAGCACCCATTCTTTTAAGGATATCTATTAAACCTGTTCTTGTAGGATTTATTCCAACATTTTTTATTACTACGTTCGAATTATAAACAATAGTTCCAGCTACGATAAAAAATGCAGCTGAAGAAAAATCTCCGGGTATGGTTATGTCCAGAGGGTTAAGACGGGCTTTCCCGGTAATGCTTACTGTGAGTCCTTTTATTTCTATGTTAACACCCACAGTTTTTAACATCCTCTCAGTATGATCTCTTGATTTTTCAGGTTCGGTTACTGATGTGACACCGTGGCAGTAGAGTCCGGCCAGCAGAATTGAAGATTTAACCTGTGCGCTTGCTAACGGTGATTTGTAATGAATCGGTTTTAATTCACCCGGTTTAATGTGGAGAGGCGGATAACCACCCTTTTTTGATGTAATAAGAGCGCCCATTTCTGAAAGCGGGGAAATGGCTCTCTGCATGGGTCTGCGCATTAAAGAGGCGTCTCCCGTGAGTGTAGCGGGAAATGATTGACCTGCAAGCACCCCGCTCAAGAGTCTCATGGTAGTGCCTGAATTCCCACAATCTATTATATTTTGAGGTTCTTTAAGACCGTTTAAACCTTTACCGTGTGTAATAATATCTTTACCGTTATCCTCTACATCAATGCCCATGTGCCTGAAAGCATCGAGCGTTCTCACCGGATCCTCTGCGCGGAGAAAATTTCTGATGATGCTCCTGCCTTCGGAAAGACACGAAATAATTACTGCCCTGTGGGAAATAGATTTATCAGGTGGAGGGATTATTTCACCGCTCAGAGATTTGGCACTTTTTATATTATTGTGAATCAAGGGTTTGCCTGCCAGCTTGTGCTTTTTGAAATTTCTTTTCCAGATTGTCCCAATCTGAGTTTTGGATAAGATTTTTTACTTCTTCGACGGACAATAAAAACTGTTCAAGGGTTTTCATAATATTTTCTTTATTATAGCGGCAAATATCCCGCCAGAGGTTTGAAGGGCTTAATGCTATCCTTGTCATGTCTCTGAGACCGCGGCCTCCATGGATAAGAATATTTTCATTGAAATCCATGATAGTATTTATGAGAACATAGGCAACTACATGTGGAAGGTGGCTTACT
>DAOVVO010000097.1 GCA_030637135.1 Nitrospirota bacterium | reverse complement strand
TGGATTTTCCCGAGGGCGCACGAGTTATTAATCTGTCGGTCAATTTAAAGATTCACGGCAGTGATACACATATCAAGCCGCCGTGCGAGTGCTACTGCCGTTTTATCGAAGAGCCTGTTGTACAGTTAACCTCAATTGATCTGAAGGCTTCAAAGAAAATATCACATCTGGAGGAATTATTTAATTTTGGCAGTGATCACCTCTCTCTGCTAAAAGCAGGAGTAGTTGCATCAGGCATAGTACCACCGTGTTTTGAAAAAAAAGACCTGCCCTTACATGATATTTTACAAAAGTTGTTGAATAAACCCGGGGGAATAGAAATCGTCACGAGAGTAAACAATATTCCCAAAGGGTCGCGCTTAGCGGTAAGTACAGCACTCCTTACAACCGTTATTACATGTTTAATGAGATTCAGCGGGCAGATAGCAAGCCTTACAGGGCCATTAAAGGATGATGAAAGACGTGTGGTAGCTTCCAGGGCAATCCTCGGTGAATGGTTAGGTGGTTCAGGCGGCGGCTGGCAGGATTCTGGAGGATTATGGCCAGGCATAAAAGTAATTACCGGAAAAACAGCAGAAAAAGGAAATCCGGAGTTTGGTATCAGTAAAGGCTGTTTGCTGCCTGAACACAACATATTGTCTGAAGAAATAATATCGAAAGAGGTTGAAGACAAGATAGTTAACTCCATTGTTTTAGTCCACGGGGGGATATCTCAGGATGTAGGCCCTATCCTGGAAATGGTTACTGAAAAATATCTCTTGAGATATGAAAAAGAATGGAATGCACGAAAAAAAGGGATTCGATTATTCGATAAAATAGTTGATGCCCTGAAAGCAGGAGACATGAAAGAGCTCGGGCGTCTGACAACTGAAGATTGGGAAGAATCTATACAGCAGATTATCCCGGGCGTAAATAGTGCATTTACACAGGATTTGATTGCCAAAGTCAAGAATGAATTTAAAGAAAACTACTGGGGATTTTTAATGCTTGGAGGAATGTCAGCTGGTGGAATGGCCTTAATAATAAATCCTGAAATAAAGAAAACATTCAAAAACAGGGTCGCTGCGATTATGCGAGAACTGAAAGAACTATACGAGTTCTCTCTGCCTTTTATTATTGACCCCGTAGTATATGACTTCAAACTGAATCACAATGGTATTGTCGCTCAATTATTGACGGGTAAAAATGCACAACTGCCCCATATCCATCAGATCTTCAACAATAAAAAAACCAGCATAGAATCTCTTTATAAAGAAACAGATGAAGAGGATATTAAGAAAAAATACGGGTTTGATTTACCGTCACATGAGTATATGAAATCTTTCTTAAAGCAAGGCAAGATAGGACTTGCAAAAAACCGACTGCCGAGAGAAACCCGGATTCAGGATGTCAATGAGGAGGAAATCTTCCATTTTGAAAAAGAGAAAGGTGACGAAGTTTTCTATAACACAGGAGCAGATGCGTTAAGAAGAAATGAGATTGCAGTTGTTACATTTGCCGGCGGCATGGGCACTCGATGGTCTCATGGTTCTGCTGTTGTTAAACCTATAAATCCCTTTGTATGGATAGAAGGAAAACACAGAACCTTTTTAGAATTGCACCTTTCCAAAAGTAAAATGACAGGGAAAACATACGGTTGCAGGGTACCACATATTTTTACAACAAGTTATGTGACCCATGACGCTATTGATAATTATTTAAAAAGATTTAATTATTTTGATTATGAGGAACAGGTATATTTATCACCAGCAAAAACCATAGGCCACAGGGTCTACCCCATGGAAAGGGATCTCCGATTTCTCTGGGAAGAACAGCTACACCAGAAACTGGATGAAAACACTCAGAAGGTAATAGATGACATTCACAGGTCATTGATAGAATGGGCAAAATCAAGAGGACAAGGGAATGACTATTCTGAGAATAACCATATTTTACGATTTAATCCCCCCGGGCACTGGTATGAAGTCCCAAACCTTATAAAAAACGGTGTTCTCGCAAAGGTTATCATGAAAAACCCGAATCTGAAATATCTCCTCTGTCACAACATTGATACTGTCGGGTCTAACATAGAAGCCTCTTTACTGGGTATGCACATTAACGAACAGTCATGCCTCACATTCGAAGTTATTCCAAAATGGATAGAGGATAAGGGAGGAGGACTGGCAAAAATAAACGGACACCTCCAGATTGTAGAAGGATTGGCATTGCCAAGAGAAGAGGACGAATATAAATTAAGTTATTACAATACGCTGACAAACTGGATAACTATAGACTCCCTGCTTGAATTTCTTGGTCTTGAAAGAGAACTCATTATAGAAGCTGAAAAACGCCCTGATTTAAAACATAATATAATAGAAGGAATACGCAGAGTTGAAAAAAAAATGCCCACGTACGTAACTATAAAAAATGTAAAACATCTCTGGGGAGCAGGGCAGGAAGATGTTTATCCTGTAGCTCAGTTTGAGAAACTCTGGGGAGATATGACTATTTTGAAAGAATTAAAAATAAGTTATGTGTCAGTTTCACGATATCGCGGACAGCAGCTCAAAGAACCCTCACAGTTAGACAGGTGGTTAATCGATGGTTCATTTGAATATATAAAAGACAAAACATTGTTTTAAAACTTCAGATGAAATTTAAAATTATAATATCCAAATTACAAATTACAAATATCAAATCCATCCTTCGTAGTCCCGAAGTTTCGGGACGGAGGACGGATAAATTCCAATTTTTAAATATCCAATATTTCTAACATCTGGAATTTGGTGCGTGAGATTTGAGATTTAACATGACGGGGGTCGTATGAACAAAAAAAAGATAGTCTCATTAATACGTGGAAAAGGCAGGAAAGAAAATATAAAAAAGTGCCTTTCATTAATCCGGGAAGATCTGGAATCAATTAAAAACGCTCAGAATATCCTTATTAAGCCCAATCTGGTAGCCCTCAAACCGGATTTTGCCAATACTCATGTTGAAGCTATAGAGGCTGTTATAGAATATATAAGAGAAATTGTCCCTGATACGCATATCACTGTTGGAGAATCTTCTGCTACTGCTTTTTACCGTGGGCTTCCTACAACACATGTGTTCAAAGATTATGACTACTACAGTCTGGAGAAAAAATATAACAACGTCTCATTAACCAATTTTGATGATGACAAGGACTTTATACACAGCCCTATTCTGTCTGTAGTTGGCGATACACATTTAAGAATAACAAAGCGCGCAGATGAATTTGATTATAAAATTTCCCTTTCTATTCCTAAAACTCATAATTTTGCAATTGCAACCTTCGGGATTAAGAACATGGCTGGTCTTGTGATGAGACAGGATATGGCTACAATTCACGGGATGAAAGGCGGTATCGAAGTTGATGCTCCAAAAACCCTGCTTGACAGACTGCCTGCCGGTACAGTATCAAGAGCAAGAAGGACACTTCCCAACTGGTTTATTAATCTTTTATTCAGACAGTATCCCACCTACCGCAAAAGTGTAAAAATGATTCACAAGAATATTGTTGAATTTTCAAAAAGACTCTGGCCAAGTCTTGTTGTGCTTGATGGTTTTGTGTGCATGGAAGGCGATGGACCCGTAGACGGCACACCTGTTGACATGAAGATTGCTATCGCCTCTGTTGACCCCCTCAAGGCAGATGGTGTTGCCGCCCGCTTAATCGGTTTTGAACCAGAAGACATTGGATATCTGTACTACCTTCAGGGGGAAGAGCATATGGGTGAATGCTCCCTTGAAAATCTTGTGGGCGATGATTTACATAAACTTAAAAAGAAATTTAAACGTCACGGCACTTATGATATCCAAAGCCAATGGCGTTAAAACCGTTATCTGTAATCAGTAATGAGTAACGGGTATAAAAATCACTGCCTACTGCTTACTCATTACGTGTCACGCTTTATATTATAGATATGAAACGTATTCCTGAAAATGAATTGATGAACGATACTGCTCAGGCTCAGGCATATGCTGAAGCTGATTTTTCAGAGCCCCATGATGCTTTTGTGGCACATTTTTCAGCACGCTTTCCCGATTTTTCAAATGGTGAAGTGCTCGATCTGGGATGTGGACCTGCTGATGTTACTCTGCGCTTTGCCCGGGCGTTTCCAAAAACTCATATAACAGGTATTGACGGTGCACAGGCAATGCTCAATATCGCTCTCAGTGATGTTCAATCACAGGGACTTACCCAACAAATCACGCTGAGAAAATGTACACTTCCCGATAAGAACCTGCTCAAACACGGGTATGATGCGCTCATTTCCAACAGCCTTCTGCACCATCTCAGTGAGCCTGTCGTGATGTGGCAGACAATAGGACAATGTGCAAAGTCAGGAGCCGCTATTTTTGTAATGGACTTGCTGCGTCCTATGAGCGTTGAAAATGCAAAAGAGCTGGTAGAAAAGTATGCGGCTGATGCTTCGCCGATCTTACAAAAAGACTTTTATAATTCCCTGCTTGCAGCCTACAGCACGGAGGAAATTCAACAGCAATTGCAACATACCGGATTGGACTGTCTTACAATAAAAGTCGTGAGCGACCGTCATTGGATAGCGTGGGGTATAAAGAGGAAATGAACAATATGTCCCGTAATAAAAAAAAAGATTTCTTGAACACTGCTGTTTTGGCTGCACAACGGGCCGGAGAGTTTATCCTGAACAATATGGGGAAAATATCTCCCTCAGATATTGACACCAAGCAGGCATCTGATTTTGTTACTCAAGTTGACAGAGACTCCGAGCAGATTATCATAAAAACAATAAAAGATAAATTCACTCACCACTCTTTCTTTGCAGAAGAGTCAGGTAAAGAACTCGAATCGAAAAATTATAGCTGGATAATAGACCCACTTGACGGTACGACAAATTATATACATGGATATCCCTCATTTTCGGTGTCAATTGCACTTGAATATAAGGGAGAGATTATTACCGGTGTTATTTTTGATCCGTTAAGGAATGAACTGTTTACCGCAGAAAAAGGAAACGGGGCATTCTTAAACAGAACACCCATAAAGGTCTCTGCGGTGACTGAATTAAAAAACAGTCTCATCACAACCGGATTTCCTTTCCGCAAAAAAGAATATATTGACATGTATCTGAAACTCT
>DAOVVO010000043.1 GCA_030637135.1 Nitrospirota bacterium | reverse complement strand
TTTATCGAGGGGCTTTATTACCTTTGCCTTAAGTTGAAGGTCCTTAAGTATGTGCTCTAATGTAGAGACCGCACCGCTCGACTTCGTCGGTCCTATTTTTTTCTCTTTTGATTCTACCATGTCCCTGGTTTGAACGAGGCTCTGTTTAAGCATGTGCATTTCCTTAAGCTGGCCCATTAACCGTTTGTTTTCTTTTTTAAGGTTATATATAGATGCGTACGTTATGAATGTAAGGGTTGCAACGAGCATGGCTGCTGCTGACAGGATAAGAGTGTATCTGTCAGAGAGCATGATTTTGCCTATATTATATTTCATGTCTTTTCTCTCTCATAATAATGGAAAAGGTTATTTTCTTGTCAGGAGAAGCCCTGGAGTCTATAACTCTTACGTCCTTGAAGGACAGTAAAAGGGCGTTTTTTAATTCATCCACATTTTCGAATGAGAGGGCATCCCCTTTTATAATTATATTTTGTTCATCCAGTTTTAATTCATTGAGGGTAATATTATTTTTTTTGTGTTTGGAGATATTCAGTAGTATGTCAAGTACCGGCATGCCGACAAGTATTTTCTTCTTTTCCATCAGCGAGTTGAGATTTCCCTTGAATTGCCTTACAGCATCAATTATTTTTACTTCTCCCGGAAAGGTATTACGATAGAGTGTGTTGATTTCTTGTGTGACAGTACCGTTTTCTTTTTTCAGGGAAATGAGTTTCACTATCATATCAGCGCCGAGTATTAATAGAAGGAGCACAATAAGAACACCGGTCATTCGTAAAGATTTTTTTATGCGTTCTATAGCACCTTTATAAGCTAATTCATCCTGTCTGAGGTCTATTGATATATGTGTAAGTTCTTCCCTCGCTGCTTCTGTTCTGGTTTCTTCTTCGAGAGGGGGGTTTTCAAAAAGTATATCTTTGCCGAACAACCTAAGGTCAATACAGGTTATTGCTACCGGTTCAAGTCCTGCTGATAGAAAGAGAGCTACAATGTCTCTGATTTTTTCTTTTTCCATACAGGCAGCCAGGACATTACTGCCATGCTCAGAAGACTCTTTGACAATATAATCTATAGAATAGTTACTAACGTCCCCGAGTAAAATTCCCTCAAGCTCATAAGAAATGGTATCTTTTATCTTGTTCTTGTCGGAAAAAGGAAAGCTTAGCTCTCTGAGTGTTAGAAGATGTACAGGAACACTCAGATAAACGCGCTCCATATCGGTTTTCACCAGGGAATCTAACGATGATTGAGTTAATTCGTCGTCTAAGGCAACAGAGAGGGTCTCTGAGAGAGTAATCTGGCTGCCCTTTTTTTCAAAAACATACTGGCTGAGTTTCCCCTCTGTCCAATCAATAAAACTTATCATCTATCGTTCTCTCCAGTAGTAAACATTCAAAGAAGTGTCAATTACGCTTTCTATCATCCTTGTTATTTCATTTACTACTGCTGTGGAAGTCACCCGGAAATATGAACTCTTAACTGCAATCTTGCCCTGAAGGTAACCACCGATGGTTTCCAGTCCGGATACCCTGACAATAGAGGTTTCATCCTCAAAAGGGGTGCTCTCCCTGTAATCAATAATTCTTTGGGCAAGGAGCTCTGTCATATCTTTGTGCAGGCTCACGAGCACAGGCAATTGTGCGGTATTAACGTTTATCTTTGTATTGCCCCCGAAGACTGTTATAAAGGGGAGGATCGTTTTAAAAATCTTTTTATCTATGCCGTACACGAACTTTAGTTCATCAATACTCCAGAGGTATGCGTTCTTGACTCCATATTCAGAGTCTTTCAGTCGTGGTTCACTGTCCGGGTCTATCCAGTCAGCAATTGCCATTGCAAGGGACGGGTCAATAGTGAGATATTCAAAAAGCCTTTGCAAGGTGTTGAGGGCTTCTGGATTCGTTAAGCCGTTTTGCCAGATGATGCTGTTGATGTTGAATTTTGCATTTTCATCTTCAATTTTTATTGAAAGAAAAGTATCTGTGCCAAAATCTTTTTTAACCGGTAGCGCAGTTTCAGCGAGAGAGGTATGTGAAAGGTTTTTAAATTCCTTTAAATATGGTGCAGTTAAAGTCTGTCCTGATTTCGCTATCAGTGCGGCTTTCTGCAGGTTTATCCAGTTTGATAAAGAATTGGTATCAACAAAAACTTCATACGCAAATTCAACGGTAACGCTTATAAGAAGAGTAACGATGAGAAGTATGACAACCAATACGGAGCCATTGTGATTGGCCTTCTCCCTGCATAGAGCACGTTGCATAATTAATGCTGAGACATTTTTCATTCTATGCACTTATAGATTTCTCCCCACGTGTGGTCTGGCAAACTCCCTGAGCATAATGTTTGATCCTTTGTCATCAAATTCCAAACTGAGTCTTATGATATGGGGCAGCTTTCCTGTCTGTTCAGTGTCCCAAGTTTTTACCCATTTATTTTTAAACAAGGTCTCAACGGTAAATCCTTTAATGTCTTCAATTATCTCTGATGTGTATTTTTCTTTCCGTGCTGATGTGGGGGTGCCCGATGAGGTAAAAGGAGAAGAAACAGTCTTTATGAGGTTGAGAATGCCGTTTTTTTCACGAACAGAATAGGAAATAAACTGTGTCCCTCCGCCTTTGTAGGCAAATGTTGTGTAGTGTAGTCTCGATGTTGTCTTTCCAAAGACATCTCTGTCTTCGATTAAAAAAACCGGTGTAATAATATCAGGTGTATGGGATGAATCCAGTTTTTTCAGGAAGGCTCCCTCAATTTCACGACGCATGATATCCAGTGCTGTTCTCATTTCATGGTATTTAAGATTTACACCGTTAAATCGCATAATAGCCCTCTCGGTGGTAAAAAAAGATGTATAAACAGCCCCCAGAACAATGGACAGGAGAGTGATGCTTAAAAGGATTTCAATAAGCGTAAAACCCTGTGCCTGTGCTTTGTGAAGTGCACATCGTGAATCATTATGTACAAGGGGAATATTCATTTTTGATTGTGCATCTCCTTTTTAAGGATAAGTTCATTGAGAAAAACTTCTTTCCCATATCCACGAATAACAGTTTTTATTTCAAGAATACCTTCATCGTCTGTTGAATTGACGAGGTTTTCGTATGTAAAATCCGTTCCAGCAATGATGTCTTTTGCATTGTTTGGATTTAATTCCATTTCTGTAATTTTTTCTTTTGCTAAAAGGTACATTCTGGTTGTAACGGTATGTTCATATGCTACATCAGCATGATACATGACGGTCTGGAGTACGGTAATGACAACTGCCCCGACAATGGCGAGTGCAATCATGATTTCAAGAAGTGTGAATCCATTAAGACAATTGACAGTTAACAGTCGGTACGACTCGATTCCGGGTTGACAGTTAACAGATTTCTTTAATTGTGCTTTTTTCATTATGCCTTTTAAATTATAGTTTGTAGCCTTCGAGAATTTTAATTCTTCCATTTAAATGGTTCAGCATAATCGTATAGACAGATTTTCTTTTTTGAAGATGTATTATTATCGGCTCTTCCGGTCCCATTGGTCCAAATTCCACGGAAACCTCTCCGGTTGAAATGCCACCCAGTGAAGGGACGATGATGTCCTGTATTTCTAAATCTTCTTGTGGCGTAAAGGTTCTCTGCTCTCTTTCGCTTTTGTAGCCCCATGTTTCATTGTCAAGGTTAACACTGAACAGATAGGTTTGTTTTCTCCCTATCGCCTCATCATAGACGTATCGTAACGTGTGGCTTATATGCCTCGCCTCTGACTTTATGATATCGGTTTCGCTTCTCCAGAATGAAGGCATAACGAGAGATAAAGAGAGGGAAATAATAAACAGAACCACGATTAATTCCAGGAGAGTAAAGCCACCCCTGGAAAAATTACACAGAGCTTTTTGTACATTGCTCAGTATAACATTGGTGCGATTTGACCTTTCATTACATATCCCAGTTTGTAATATCTGCATCATATCCTTCACCGTCGGGGGCGCCATCTGCACCATAAGAGATAAGGTCGTAATCACCCTGTAGACCAGGTGATATGTAAATGTATGGGTTGCCCCATGGATCGACTTTTATCTTCTTCTGTTCTAAGTACCCCCCTTCATGGTAATTTCTCGGAATTCTCCCTGAAGTGGGTTCCCTTACCAGCGCTTCAAGCCCTTGCTCTGTTGATGGATAGAAGGCATTGTCCATTTTAAATAGTTTAAGGGCTGTATCAAAATTTTTAATCTGTACCTTCGCTTCAACTACGCGGGCATCATCTGTTCTTCCGATAAGACGTGGTGCAACGATAGAAGCTAGAATTGCGAGGATAAACAGGACCACCATAATCTCAATGAGAGTGAAACCCGCTTTCCGGGAATGGGAAATGTACCATGAAAAATGAAAAGATTTTGAATAGTTTTTTTGTGCAATCATTATTTATACCCCTTTTATGCTCTGTCTGTTTACATTTTAATTAACTGGTTAAGCTCGAATATTGGCAGAAGTACTGCGATCACTATGAACCCAACAACAAGCCCCATGAACAGTATCAAGGTCGGCTCCAGAAGGCTTAGCGATCTCGATAGCTTTTTGTCGAAATCTGCCTCGTAAAAGTGAGCAGCTCTTTTTAATGTTTCTGCAAGCTGACCGCTGTCCTCACCTGTTGATATCATTTGTAAAAACAGAGGCGGAAATCCCTCGAGACTCGTTGATATTTTTGCTCCCTGTGAAACGAAATTCTGGGCAGATATAATCCTGTTTTTTAAGATACTATTCCCTGTTGCCTTTGCAGCCAACTGTAGTGCATGCAAAATAGGAACCCCCCCGGAAAGCAGGAACGAAAGGGTCATGGAAAGCCGTGTCATATAAAGACTCTGTAATATTCCAAACGGGAGTTTGAGCAGCAGCGAATCGATGATTTCCCGTTTATTTCTTTGCATCCAGTGATAAAGAGCCACTCCTCCAGCAAAAATCAATAACAAAAGCCACCAGAATTTGTGAAACGCGCTGCTTATCCAGATAAGGACAATGGTAATATACGGCAGGCTTGCCGAAGTCCCTTCGAATATCCTCGTTATTTTTGGGACGACAAATGTAAAGAGGAAGGAGAGAATGAAAAAACTTATAAATACCATGAAGATCGGGTATACGAGCGATGTTCTCACTTTATTTTTTATAGATCTCTGTGATTCGAGAAAATCAGAGAGCGTTACAAGAACCTCATGTAATCTTCCACTGGTTTCCCCGGCTGAAATCATGTTTGAATAAAATTCAGGGAAGAGCGCTGGATACACCTGTAACGCTTTTGCCAGGGTTGAGCCTGCTAACAGTCGATCCTTTATATCTATCAGAATACCTTTCCATTGGCCCTTTTGTTCTGCAGCAATGGCTTCCAGTGCCTCAACAAGGGGGACACCAGAATACAACAGTGTTGAGAGATTTCTCGTAATATCCGGTACAAGGGACTGCGGATGCTGTAAGGAAAAAAACTTTTTTTGAAAAGATGTTGTTTCGGATATTTTGCTGGGGAAAACTCCGGATGCTTTTATCTTGTGGACAGCGTCTCTGTGCCCATCTGCTTCTATTGCTCCTTTTATCTCTGAACCGTTATATTTAAAACCTTGATATTTAAATACTGGCATAGTTTTGATGTTCTTCGTTGCTCGTTATTAGGTTTCAGATACTACTGATGAGCCACACATAACGAATACCTTAAATTGATATTTGTCATGATAAACTATCAACCTTGGCTGTCTTTTTGTGTGATTCTTAAAACTTCTTCCATTGTGGTTATCCCGCTGATAACTTTTCTTATTCCGTTATCAATAAGTGTTTTAAATCCTTCCCTCAGAGCAGCTGTTTGTATTGCCTGAGAATCCTTCCGCCCCATAATCAGTGATCGTATATCCGGGGTTATTTCTAACAGTTCAAAGATTCCTGTTCTGCCCATATACCCTTTTCCCATGCATTTGTTACAACCCGTACCCTGGTACAGCATAACCGGAGGCTTTTCACCATTGAGACCGGCTTCAAGGAATTTTAATTCCTGAGGAGAAGGGGGATAGGATTTCTTGCACTGCGGGCAGATTGTCCTTACTAATCTCTGTGCAAGAACACATACAAGTGATGAGGCGATAAGAAATGGTTCTATGCCCATGTCAATAAGTCTTGTAATGGCTCCAGGAGCATCATTTGTGTGAAGGGTGCTCAGGACAAGGTGACCCGTAAGAGAAGCGTGTACTCCGATTCCTGCTGTCTCTAAATCTCTTATCTCTCCCACCATGATGATGTCCTGGTCCTGTCTTAAAATTGCTCTTAATCCAGATGCAAAGGTAAGTCCTATTTTAGGGTTGACATGAACCTGCCCGACCCCCTTTAACTGATATTCTACCGGGTCTTCTACGGTAATGATGTTAATCTCTTCTGTATTAAGTTTCAGTAGCGATGCATAGAGTGTGGTGGTTTTTCCTGAGCCTGTGGGTCCGGTAACAAGTATAATCCCGTTTTGTTTGGAAAGACTGTTTTTGAGGATACGTAAGGGGGTGCCTTCAAGCCCTATCATTTCAAGGCTTAAAATTCCCATCTGCCTGTTGAGTAATCTGAGAACAGCCCTCTCACCAAAGGCAGTGGGAATGACTGAAACCCTTATGTCTATGTCCTTGCCGCCTATCAGCAGTCTTATCCTCCCGTCCTGGGGAAGTCTTTTTTCCGCTATATCGAGACCCGAAATGATTTTTATTCTTGAAATGAGTGCCTCCTGAATAATCCTCGGCGGATTTAAAATTTTTCTCAGAATACCATCAACTCTGAATCGCACTTCAATACCCTGCTCGTAAGGCTCAACATGAATATCACTTGCTCTTTCCTTCACAGCTTCCATTAAAAGTGCATTGAGAAGACGAATAATCGGTGCCTCTTCGGTAAGTTCAAGCAGGTCTTTCGGCGATTCAAATTCCGTAGCAATCATTGAGAAATCTTCGTCTTCAATGGATCCCATTACCTCATTCACTGTGCTCGTCTGACTGTAGATACGGTTGATAGCATCCAGGATTATTTCTTTAGGTGCGAAGAGCGGCTTCGGCTTGAGGTTATATGTCCGTGCTACATCCCGGAGGGCAAATATCCCCTGGTTATCGGCAACTGCGGCTAAAAGTTTATCATCTTCTTTATGTAATGGAAGGAAGACATTGCCCTTTACAAATGAGAGGGGGAGTCCTTTTAAAAATGAATGTTCTATGTCTTCATCCTTTATGTTATGTATTGTTTCCATAAAGTCCGTGATGTAACCTTTATCTCTCAAGGTGCTTCATTTTTGGATTTTAACTTTATAGTTTGGTTCTGCATATAAAACCTCAGGGATAGACGAAAATTCCTTAATAGCATCTTCTACTGATTGTTCAGGCCGTAGTTGTATAAGATACGTATTTATAGATTCATAGTATGCTTTAATCGTTGCGTCCTTTTGCGATAGTACCTCCAGTGCCTTCTCATTTGAAACATCCTTTTTAAACGCTACTAACAGTTCACCCTCCATATACTGTTTTTCTTTCATGGCAAAATCCTTATGCTTTTCGTAGGTTATCTTTGACAGTTGAGAAGAATCCTTAACGATATGCGGAGTGAGAAATACGAGGAGATTTGTTTTTCTTGTTGTCTTGCTTTTGTGCTTAAAAAGCCACCCGAGAATCGGGATATCACCCAGAAGAGGGATCTTCGAAATGCCTTCCTCATCCCTTTCCTGCATGAGACCGCCGATGACCACAGTCTGTGCGTCTCTGACAACAATGGAAGTTTTTGTTGCCCGTTTGGTAGTTGTGGGACCAATCTCGGTGAGTATCTCTTCTGATTGCTCTTCTTTTACTGATGAAATTTCCTGGTACAGATCAAGTTTTACATAGTCGCCCTCTGTTATCTGAGGGGTAATCCTGAGGGTTATCCCGACATCCTGTCTCTCTATTGAGTT
This sequence comes from Nitrospirota bacterium, assembly GCA_030637135.1. Taxonomy (GTDB): domain Bacteria; phylum Nitrospirota; class Thermodesulfovibrionia; order UBA6902; family BMS3Bbin08; genus DAOVVO01. The sequence continues at coordinate 2,231 of DAOVVO010000043.1, read as the reverse complement.
GAGAACCGTGTTGGTAGTGGTAATATCACGCTCCCTTTGTGATATAAAGGGGACATTTTCTCCAACTACAATTTCCGCTTCTTCATTATCGGAGGTAAGTATCTGTGGTGTTGAGAGAACGTTAATAACATCTTCGAAATAGTTCAGGCTAAAGAGTACCGCAAAGCCCGGTGCTGTCAGGTTTGAAGTAGTAAATGTACCGTCTGAGTTTAAGCTTGTAATGGGAACATTGAAATAGTTTCCCAATCCTCCCGCAGTAAATCCTGTTAAGCCAGAAATGATATCCTGTAGTGTACTTGAACTTATTGTCCCGAGCCCCCCTATTACAATAGGTTCTCCTGAATGTGTTACTGTAGCCCTCCACTTTGTCCCGAGGTCCTTCAGTTTATCTATAGACGCTTCTATAATCATTGCTTCTACAAATACCTGCCGTCTTCTCTTATCAAGTGATTTTACAACGTTAATAATGTTCTGATAATCTTTAGGAGATGCCATTACGATGAGAGAATTGGTTGATTTATCAGGCGTTATGCTTATCCAGTTAAATGGCTTCTTTGAATCAGGAGATATATTTTTTATTGACTGCGTGCTCTTGATCATACTTTCTAAAACTTTTGCAATCTCTGTCGCATCTGCATTTTCAAGGGGATAAACTGTTATGTTAGGAGGTTCCTTATGAGTTGGTGGTCGGTCAATCTCTTTCAGTATAGATGTAATCTTATCGATATTAAGCGCTGAATCTACCACGATGAGAAGATTACCAGGGCCAAAGGCTGATATATACCCATTCCTTGAGACAACCGGTTGTAGAAATTTCAGTGCTTCACCAGCTTCGATATATTCTATTGGCAGGAGTTTCGTTATATATGCCTCGTTAACCGGGATTTCTCTGACTGTAGAAATTTTTCCTGTCTGTCGAGCCAGGGAAGAGGGTATGATTTTATAGGTATTTGCTCCCAACGGGACTATGGTGAAACCTTTGAGGGCGAGGACAGAAGTGAATAAGGCAAAGGATTCTTCAATAGACAATTTAGTGGGAGTGATAATAGTAATCTTTCCCTTTATCTTTTCATCGAAAATAAAATTTTTACCGGTAAGTTTACTTATAAATTTAATGACAGTCGGGATTTCCACATCAATAAAATTAAATGCAATTTTTTGATCAGTTTTCTGGGCGTCAGTCAAGGAGAGGGGTGATAACATTGATAAAACAACTATAAAAACAGAAACCGTATGAAGAATTTTTATATTATTCATGTGTATATTTTCTTATGTAGGGATACAGCTTAAACAGTCAATAATAACAGTACATTATCTAATCTGATAAGTCATGGTAATTTTTGCGTTATTTCTCATTATATCAAGATTAACCGTATTCATGCCCCTTAACGCGGTCATTGCCTGAATAGCTACCTCAGGCTGAGAAATTTCAAGATTGTTTACCCTTAATAAAATATCGTTGTTTCTGAGTCCGAGGCTGTGGTAAAGCCCCCCCTTTTTTACCTCTGAAATCCTAAATCCCTCTTGCCTTCCATTTATAATATTCGGCAAAAGCCTTGCATCTGTAAGTATCTGCTCAGGGTTGTTAAGCGCTTGCTGTACGCTTCGCTGGTCAAGCAGGTACTGTTTATCGCTGATTTTTTTCACAAAAGAGGTATGTGAGGACGCAGTTTGTTCCTCTCCCAGTACTTGTATAAGGGGCTCGATAATATGTATCTTCGATGTATTTGCCCCTTCTGTTACTTCAACCCACTCACTCTCTATCTTTGTGAGAATTCCATAGCCAAAGACATTTTCTCTGTATGCAAAGATTTCCTGTCTTAAAGAATTGGAACGTGATTGATCTTCAAAAATTGCATAACTCAGCTTTTCAGGTCCAACCACGGTACCAACGAGAATGAGTTCTGCTAATGAACCGTCTTTTGGCGCGTTATGCTTTGTGGCTATTGGTATTAGTTTCCCGGGATTACCAAAAGGGTTTTGCTCGAGGATAGGAGCATAGCTCATGATTCCCTTTATTTTTCTCAGCTCAGGTTTTGTTGTATATGGTATTTCTGTTTTTTGGGAGATTTTTTTTGAGTAACTGATCCTTACAATATCCCTGCTCAATAAGAGAACGGAAAGAAAAATAAGTGCGATAATGAGAACATTAATAATGTGGAGCATTTTTAGAGGAGATTTGACCATTTTTCAAGCTTCCGTTAGTGCTTTTGCAATGACAAACAATAAGT
>DAOVVO010000095.1 GCA_030637135.1 Nitrospirota bacterium | reverse complement strand
TCGGGCAGACCTGATTATGTATCAGACAATCTCATACAGCGAAGTAACATAAAAAAATTTCCCTTCACGTTCAGATGCCTTATGCCGGAATTTGAATGCTGAGGAGCAACATGGGCTGAAGCGTTCGGGGCTTTTGAGGCAAAAACAATTCTTTCTTACCATTACTGCAATCCCGGATAAGCAGCTCAATCATTCATATAATTATCATTCTATTTGAAAAATTAAAACAGCGATGAAAAAGCATTGTGCACACTTTAAAGAGGGGGTACGAACTATTTTCTATAATATGCATGCAGACTTTATCCTACTTAGTATGGCAGACGAGACAGAGAGCTGATTGAAGAAAGGCTCTCATAGGGAGAAGGCTGCACACATCTAAAATAAATTTTTAGCCGGTCTTTCCAATAAGGACGGAACACTGTGACTGGTTAAGGATGTTTCTTGATACACTTCCGAGCATCCCTTTAATTCCCCTCATGCCACTGCTTCCAACTACTATTATGTCAATGTTTGAAGAATCTGCTGTATTCAGTATCTCTGTGGAGGGAAACCCGGAACGGGTTATATCGTGAATCTTTGAAAATCTGTTACCTACATATTCACGTGTTTTTGCAATAACTTCTTCTGATTCCTTAAATTCCTTTTCTCGTGCGCTGGCAATACTCGCCTTGATTCTGTCATCTATTTCCATGGCAAACCTTTCTGGTATATCTGAAAAAGCAGAAAAAATCACATACATTATTGTTATTTCTGTATCGTCAGGAAATGGGATTGAAGACAAAACTTTTGCAATTGCATCAGAATGCACAGAGTCATCCGTAGCGAGGAGAATTTTTATATTTCCTGATATTTCCTGCTGGGGAGGTTTGACGATTAATACCGGTTTAGGTGATTTAAGTGCGACGAGCTTTGTTACACTTCCAACAAAGCGGGATTTAATTCCTCTCAATCCCCGTGCTCCCAGAACCACCAAGTCAGCACCAACATCTACCGCGGTATCAACAATTGATTTATCAGCATAACCCTCCACATATAAACTACTGATTTTCGCACGGACTGTTTTTAAAATATTCGAAGCAGAGTCGAGCACCTTTGGTGCAATTTCACGTCTTATTTCCTGGAAATCAGGGTAGAGAGTTTCCCATTCACTCATAATGGGAACCCACGCTATTACGTTGACAATAGCAATCTCGTCGGCAGGGGAAAAATCAAGCCGTGTTAAAAATTGTGCTGCTCCCTCAGAATAGTCTGAGCCGTCTGTGGCAAGTAGTATTTTCATCCGGTCACCTCAAAAATTAAATGTGATTCACAGTAATACCTTATAAATAATACACAATATAAATGAAAAAACAAGGCATAAAAAAGGAGTCTTACTTTCACAATGCATTAACACACGGGGTATTTCCCCTTTGCAAGGTTAAGGTAGAAGTTATTAATATTGTGTAATTCTCTGTCAAAGATATATTCGGTTACGGATTTCCCCTTATATGTCTCAATGACTGTCATCTTATGTATATTTTATCATGGTTTTCAGTCGTGCTTTTCCAATTCGTATTCCAATGAGTCTCCCCTTCTTTTTGCGGGATCACCAGTACGCCGACTACCACAAACGTACCAATCAACCCATTCGACTGAGCTCAGGGTTGGACTTCGGCTGAGCTCAGTCGAAGCCATACTGAGCGGCACCTGTATTTTCCCTGACCTAAAGGTTAAGGTGTGTGTCCTTCGATTTCACTCAGGATAGTGAGTTTATCCACCTGAGGCGGATTTATCGAACTATGCAGCCGAACGTATCAATTCAGTCCGTTTTGTGTTCAACAGAAACAAAAAAGGCATGCACATCTCAAGGGAGAATTCCTTGCATATAATCGAGAGGATTACCCTGACGTTCAAGGCATGAAACATGAAGAAGCTTTTTAGCAATGATATATACAATGTGTTGTGCCGGAGCGATGTTGTACTGCAATACCATCCTACATTTCTACGAAAATAAAATCCTTTTTATCCCTGTCCCACTTAAAGCATTTCATATCGCTCACCTTTCTCGCCCTGACCGAGATGACTATGTGTACGGCTTCCGGGAATTCAGGTTCTCCAAAAACGATCTGAACTTCTTTATCCGTGTCTGAGAAATAAGCGTCAAGATCAGTATGAGAGTGGTAGAACGCTAATATATCTTCTTTGTTTTTTTTTGCTTCAGCATAGATTTTCCCGGCCTCTTTCCTGTCAATTGCATAAGCTGTTCGGGCATCTCTCGGATGTCTTTCAGGGTCTTCAGAATGCAGCCTGTTCTGGATGTTCTGACAGGGATGCACCGTCTGTTTCGTGCTGTTGCCGGTTATAATACCGCAACACTCATCCGGATATGTTTCAATTGCATGCTGAAACATTTCTTCAATACTTTGTTTGCCCGGTTTCATCTGATTTGTTTGACCCGTATCTCAATAATAATTTGAATTAAACGTCTTACAAACCGTTCATTACCATGTAACAATAGTAGCATAAACGTAATTTCAAAGACATCACTCTCACGTACAGAGAACACATCTCCTTAAGAAGATTATTGCAAAATAACATTTAATAATTTATCATTCACTTAACGTGAGAGAAAAATGTCCACTAAACAGGAATTTACATGAGTAAGAGATACACATTGGAAAGTAGCAAAGGCGTAACGATCCAATAAAATGGCAAAGGCGCAACTTCTTATTGTAGAAGACAGTAAAACACAGGCAGATGCTATAAAGAAATTTTTAAAAAAACAGGGGTATGATGTTACATGGGTTGAAGACGGTAAGTCCGCGATTCAGGTTGCCAAGACCAAACCTCTTGATCTTATTCTGCTTGACTTTATTTTGCCGGATATAAAAGGTGACGAGGTATGCCGCTGGTTGAAACTCAATCAAAGCACCAAAGGAATTCCCATAATAATACTTACGGTCAAAGGGAATGTATCTGACAAGGTTATAGGCTTAGAGGCAGGTGCTGATGACTATATGCTCAAGCCGTATAATGAAATCGAACTGAACGCAAGAATTTATGCCTGTCTGAGAACAAAAGCGCTTCAAGACGAATTAAGAGAGAAGAATCACCAATTGGAGGAACTGCTGTCAAAAGTTGAGATACTCGCGATAACGGATCCGTTAACAGAACTTTATAACAGAAGGCGTTTTCAGGTAGTCCTTGAAATGGAGTTCCAGAAAACCAAGAGGTATAAAACCCTGTTGAGCTGTTTAATGATAGATATAGATAGATTTAAACTGATTAATGATGAAAACGGGCATCAAATAGGTGACTTTGTCCTTCAGGAGACTGCTCAAATCATACGAAAGACATTTAGAGAAGTAGATATTATAGCACGGTGGGGCGGTGAGGAATTTGTTGTTTTACTTCCTCATACAAAAAAGGAGGACGCTTTACGGTCCGCGACAAGAGTGCTTGAAAAAATATCACATCATAAGTTTTCACGAATTCCTGACAAAAAAATTACTGTAAGTATAGGAATAGCAAGCGCGCCTGACCCTTCCATTGATACCGGAGAGAGCCTGATTAATGCCTCTGACATAGCTATGTATGATGCAAAAGACAAAGGGCGTAACCAGATAAAAACAGGTTAAGACGTTTAAACAAACAGAAGCGCAGTATAAAAAATATTTTCAAAGAGACGGTGTAATTATTTTTTGTTATTTCAATTGACAAAGCGTTTTAATACATCACGTAAAAGGAATAAGATATAACATGCTCCCCCTCATTCAGGAATCTCATCTCAACGGAAAAATTGTACTTGTGAGGTTTGACCATAATGTCGTGAAAAACGGCGTTATCAGGGACCCTTACAGGATTGACCAGACCCTCGGTACACTTTATTACATCGTAGAACATGGAGGAAGACCGATCCTTATGACCCATGTTGGCCGGCCCCGTGACAAGAAAACAAGAAAGATTACATGTAGTCCGGATAATTCTGTTGAGCCTATTGTGGGATATCTCAAGCGCAAACTCCATGCTGACCTGCATGTTCCGAATTTTGAAATTGACCCGGACAATGGAATTATGGGTATAGCAGATTATATAAACCAGGATATTGAAGATTTAAAGAACAGGAAAGTCGGCGGAATATACCTTCCTAACACGCGGTGGTTTCGCGGCGAAGAAGCTGAAGGTGTTTTCAGGAATATATTTGCTGTTCAACTCGCAAACCTTGCAGATATCTATATTAATGATGCGTTCGGTTCCTGGCAGCCTCATGTCTCAACGTATGATATCACGAAGTACATCCCTTCTTATGCAGGTTTTCTCATGCAGCAGGAGATAGAAAATCTGAATCGCATTATAGAACCGGAGAGGCCGTTTCTCGCGGTTGTTGCAGGCGCTAAATACGATACCAAGATACGTCCCTTGTATGCAATTTATGATAAAGTTGACAGCCTGATTTTGGGAGGGGTGATTTATAATACGTATCTCTGTGCTAAATACGGAATTTCTATTCAAGGGGTCAGCGACGCTGATATACAGGCTGCACATGAGCTTGTAAGTATAGACGAGGAAAAACAAAAAATCATAGAACTCCCGTATATAATTGAATCAGATACCATGGAGGGAAAAATAGAGGGTAAATACAGGACTCGGTCTCTTCACAAATTTAAAAGAGGGGATACCTATAACTATATACTGGATATTGCACCGGAATCTTTTACTGACAAAAGGGTTTCAGAAATTATCCTGAATGCCAGAACCATATTTGTTAATGCAGTTATGGGTTTTACACCGCATTTCAGTCTCGGTTCAAAGGCGCTTGATGAAACCATAGACAGAAACGCCTCTGCTTTAAAGATGTATGGAGGCGGTGACACACTTCAGGAATTCAAGAACCTGTGTCCGGGACTCTATATCTCTGTCCTTGACAATGCCCGCTACTATTTCTTTACAGGAGGAGGAACGGTACTTACCGCCATAGAAAAGGGGAGCCCGTACGGCTTAGAACCTGTCCAGGCTCTTATGGAAAATAAAGAGAATTTCGCGACAGGCTAGTCCCGTTCCAGCAAACAAATCCAGGATAGGATTTATTATATTCCTCTCTTTCGTTTTTAAGTTGAAAGTTTAAGCAAAAAACTTATAATCGGTAACGTTAATCGGTAATGAAGCCCGCCCCGTACCGATACTGGTACAGGGCCCGTATCGTGAGGCGTCTAACGGTAACGTCAAAATATGAAAGAACACATAAGAAGTACATGGTTATTTGTAATATAATCGAATTAG
>DAOVVO010000046.1 GCA_030637135.1 Nitrospirota bacterium | reverse complement strand
TTTTCCAGCAGCTATTACAAGCCTGTATCGATTGTCAATTTTTTTCTTGTCAAATTCAACCGGTAGAGAAATTAAATCCGTATTGCTTTCTCGTATCATTGTTCATTACACCTAACATCTTTCTTTAGTAGGATGTCTTTAAAGTTACAATCTAAAATTCAGGTTTACTTTATAATCTTAACTTTGTTATCAATCTTAAGTCAAACTGCTTATTGCTTATTACCATTTGTAATGTTGTGTAAAATAGCTGGATTTAAAATTCAACATTCAGGAATTTATTGTTAAATAATTTTTTTTTTAACTGTTACACCACTAATCTTCACTTTTAAATGTATCTGAAAACTTTTGGTCAACAAAAAAAAGTGTGATAATGCTAAAAAAAGGGCTTTTAATAACTGGACTACCCCTATCTTTCTAAGAGGACAATAGATTTAGTGCAGACTTTTTAAAAATCCTTTATATTCTGAAGGTGGGTTTATAATTTCCATACCTATACAGTTTGTTAAACCATGAGGCAGGGTTTTCTTTGTATGTAACCAGACTACCTTGCAATGTAGATTTATTATCTCTTTTGAGGGGATTTGAATTTTCAGTTCAAGTCTTGTTTTAGGAATAAAAGGTGTTGCGCTCTTTGTAGGAACGGTTTCCAAATATACACCACCTTTGGAAAGATTTCCTATAACTCCAGTATAACTTTTAGTGCCTGAGATAAGTTTGGTCTCTAAACAAACAGGTATTCTCGCGGGATGTCTTTTCTCCATGTTTCTTAATTTCCTTGTATATAACAAGTCAAGAAATAAAAAAAGCACTATTGCAATATTAGGCAAAATGTAAAAATCACACCTTCAGGAAGTACGTATTCTTTCTTCTACTTACAAGTCAATAGTTTAAAGAAAACTGTAGGGGTTATTATTTTTCAATGAAAAGTTTAACTTTATCTCATATATAACCACCCTTCGCCATTACAAGATATACACTTTTGTTTATTGATGTTTCCAAAACCACTGCATTTTTGGCACTCTTTCCAATCGTTGTTATTTAGTACACTTTTAAAAGTTCCCCGACATTGTTTGCCATCTATGTAGTTACTACATTTTTCATTAATATGCCCTAAACTTCTTGAGTATTCCCCACATTTCATACATATCGCAACAGGTTGTTCTTTCTTCATCAGAGTCCTTCCCTTACTTTGACTGAAATAATTAGATAAATCTTTTGAATATGAAAAAATAGTTTTGAATGAATATGTAATTTATCGATTACCAGTTGTAATCTACATAATTATATCAAATCTTAAATTTGTTTGTTGCAGGAAGAAAGAGCTAGACATATTTATAGCTTATAAAGTTAGGGGGGGGCAAGAAAAGATGAATATATAACTCAATATTTTTTTGCCCTTACATGTATCCCTGTGCAATAGTTCTTCTTAGAACTTTTTTTCATATTATCTTCATAATTGAAATTTAGTATATAGTATACAATTAACTGCTTTATAAGGTTATTAACCAAACTTACATGAGGTGCTTCTGTGGAAGAGATTGGTATCGTTAAAAGCATTGACGGCGCAATGGCTAAAGTAATGGTGGCAAGGAAAAGTGGTTGTTGTGACAACTGCGAAAAAGACTTATGCGACATTCCTGAAAACGGGATTGTAACAGAAGCTATAAACTCAGCTCATGCAGCAGTTGGACAGAAGGTAAAGATTACGATGAAATCTTATACGTATTTTAAAGGAGCATTAATTATCTATATTTTACCGGTTGTTGCACTAATCTTAGGAGCAATACTGGGGAAAATATATCTTCCTTCCTATTTTCATGGAATTGATTCCGAACTCCTTGCTGCTCTTGGAGGATTTTTCGCGTTTTTTGCATCGCTGATAGTAGTCAAAATTTTATCAAGCAGAATGGACAGGAAAACAGAGTACAAATCTGTTATTGAAACAATTATGGTCGATAACTCGTAGAGTCGATGACTCGTCTACGACCCGTAGGGTAGAGAGGAATAAAATGACCGAAGTTACATTAAAGATTGATGGCATGAGCTGTCAGCACTGTGTTATGAGTGTAAAAAAAGCTATTGACGGAGTAGAAGGGGTGAACTCGTCAGATGTCTCTGTTGGAACTGCCAGGGTTGAGTATGATGAGTCGAAGACAAACAAGGAAGCAATTGCTCATTCTGTTCAACAAGCCGGGTATAAGGTAGTTGCATAACAAACTTTAAGGTTAAATTTTTTTTACGCGGACAGTTCAGAGAAAAGGATATAGTTTCAGGAATATAGATAAATCCTTCTGATATTCTCGAAATTCATTAATAACCAGAAGCAATTTTCTGAGCCTGCTCTATCGCTTTTTCAATGAGTTGACCTCTTTCTTCGTGTGAAACCATCAAAGTCGGCTCTATAATAATTGACTGAATATTCGTAAAGCCAATAAAGCCGAGGATATGTTCCATGTAGCTCTTCTGGTAATCCATAGACTCTGCTCCTGTACCAGGGCCATACGCTCCACCCCTTGCATAAACAAGAGCAACAGGCTTTCCTGTTACAAGCCCTTTGTATCCTTCAGACGGAGTAAAACTAAAGGTATATCCCGGCTGAACAAGTACATCTATAAAGTGTTTCAGCTTATAGGGGATTCCAAAATTCCACATAGGCAGTGAAATGATATACTTGTCAGCACCTTTAAAATGTGCAATTGCATCTTCAACTGCTTTCCAGGCTTTTTTCTGCGCTTCAGTGTGCTGCTCGCCATGCAGAATGGCATATTTAGCATTAATGACGTCTCCGTCAAATGATGGCAGTTCCGTTTTCCAGAGGTCCAGAATATCTACGGTATCTGCAGAATGTGTCTTTTTGTACTCTTCAACAAAGGCTCTTGCCACCTTTATTGATGATGACCTGTCTTTTCGAGGCGACGCCTCAATATAAAGTAACCGTGTCATAACAAACCTCCTTTTTATCCTCTTAATATGCTTTTTAAAAAATTATCTCAATGTCTGGTGGTTGTCAACAGGAAATGGAGAAAACAGTATAAAATTCTCCTGACCTTGTCTGAAAAATCACATTTTACGTTCATCATGCAAGGACCCGTAATGTTCCGGTCGTCTGTCTTTCAGAACATCATTAAACGTGTTTAATGCCTTATCTCGTGCTGTAGCGGGGTCAATTTCCGTAACCATTAACACTTCTTCATCCCTTGGCGCCCTTATCAAAATCTTTCCTCTGGGCGTGACTACCTCGCTCTGGCCTATGAACGTGAGAGGGTGTCCCTGTTTTCTCTCTTCGATACCAATCCTGTTTGCAGTCACTGCATACACTCTGTTTTCAAGGCACCTGAGAGGCATGGCATCCGGGCAAGAGGGCATGACAAGGTTAGCCGGGTGCGCAACAACCTCTGCTCCCAGCAGAGCAAGGCTTCTCATAGCTTCAGGGAAGAACCAGTCAAAGCATATCATGATGCCGATTCGACCTATGCTCGTTTCCCACACCTGAAAACCTGTATCGCCCGGCGTAAAATACAGGTTTTCTTCAGAATAGAGATGTGTCTTTCGGTAAACACCGATGAAACCTTCCGGGCCGATAAGCACCGCTGAGTTATAAAATATACTTCCGTCTTTTTCTGCAAGACCGGCTACAATATAGCTGCCTTTTTTCCGTGATAAATCTAAGAGAAACTCGGTGGTATATCCTCCGGACACCGGTTCTGAAAGCTCTGCTACCTCATCAGCAGAAACAAACTGGTAGCCTGTTGCAAAAAATTCAGGGAGAACAAGGAGTTCTACTTTGATATCTTTTACTGCGGACAAAACTTTCTTCACGTTTTCCTCTTTTTTACCAAATGAAGGATTAAATTGATAAAAAGCTGCTCTCATGATAACACCACTCTATCAGTTATCTATTTTCAAGGTATTATTATTGATAATTTCAATCACTGTTACCTCAGGAGGAGACAGAAAACGAATCGGAGGTCCCCATGTGCCTGATCCCCTGCTCACATATAAATGTGTATTTTCCATGAGCTTTAAATACCCTGCATGATTCGTGTAAAGGAGCTTTGTAAATACGCTGAAAGGGAAAATCTGTCCCTTGTGGGTATGGCCTGAGAGCTGGAGGTCATAAAGACCGAGACTCTTTTTATCAATAAGAGGTCTGTGCTTGAGCAAAAGGGTAAATTTACCATTATGAAATTTTGTTAACAATTCCTTTTCTGAAACATCTTTGAAAAGACCATAATGCTTCCCGGCAGGGTCATCTACCCCTACAATATTAATTACGTTATTGACTGTCCGCCCCTCTCCTCTCAATAATGTGAAGCCTGATTTATCTGTAAAATCCAGCGCCTGTTCAAGTCCTGCATAAAATTCATGGTTTCCTGTTATGGCAAATTTTCCATATGGAGGATTTATCTCCTGTAAAATGTCTGAAAGACTTGCCAGACTGTCTATCTGCCCATCTACAAGGTCACCTGTTGAAATGAGCATATCAGGATTAGCCTTTCTTACTTCTTTGATAATCCTGTTTACTCTTTCCTCTCTCACAATCAGGCCTATATGGACATCAGAAATCTGCACTATCTTCAGTCTTTCTACCTCTTCGGGAAACTTTGAGGTTGTAATGGTAACCTTTTCAGTTACGATGTTCCGTGCTTCAAAAAAGCCGTAGATTGATACGGACAGAGAGAGTATAAGAGCAGTGAAAAAGGAGAGTCCGGGTGTCGGCTTTAGATAATTGAAGTTGCCCTGAACGATGAATTCTCCTGCATAAAGAACGAGACGAAAAGTGTCAATTACCAGTGAACAAGCAAAAAAGACAAGGAGTATGCCCATCCATGAATACCCTACATATGACATAACACGTGCAAACTGGTCAAAGCCATACTGTTCAGATTTTTGAATAATAAGGGGTGCAAGGGTCATGACCAGCATGAAAAATATTATGCATAGTGTAGCAGCTGTTCCCGGAGCAAGGGCAGATCTCACCTTCAGGTATGCATAAAAATGCATGCACCCGTAGAGCAGGAAAAAAGTTATCAAGAAGAGTGACATAGATATTTATTTTACTTTAAATGAATATAATTTTTATACATAAAATGCAAAAGAAACTCTGTTATCATATATAGATATGTCAGTCGTCATCGTAAGAAAAGCACTATATGATTATCCTATACTGCGACCTCTCTTCTTTGAAATCATGGACTCCATTGCCGCAGGGAGTCTGATTAAGAAAAACAGCCGTGTCATAATAAAACCTAATCTCCTGGCACCTGCATCTCCTGAAAAGGCAATAGTCACGCATCCGTTGATTATAAAGGCCGCTGTTGAATACGTGAACCAGAAGGACGCAATCCCGGTGGTCTCTGACAGTCCTGCAGTGGGCTCTTTTGAAAAAATTCTCAAAGAAAGCGGAATCAGAGAAGCGCTGAAAGGTCTCAGGGTTGAATACAGAGAATTCAAAGAGTCTGAAATTGTTCCCGTTGGTGAACCATTTAAAAAAATAGAGCTTGCCAGTGACGCAGTTAATGCTGATGTGCTCATTAACCTGCCCAAACTGAAGACCCACACCCAGATGCTTCTTACACTTGCTGTAAAAAACCTGTTTGGATGTATTGTGGGATTAAGAAAACCTGAATGGCATTTAAGGGCAGGCGTTGACAGGGAAATGTTTGCCCGGCTCCTTGTAAAGGTATATCAAGCTATTCAACCAACCATTAACATTATTGACGGCATTTTAGCAATGCACGGACAGGGTCCCGGCAAACGGGGTGAACCAAAGGAACTCCGTGTACTCATGGGAAGCAGAGATGCTGCAGCACTTGACAGTGCAGTCTGCAGAATGTTGAACATTGAACCCTGTAAATTGCTGACAAACAAAATTGCTCTTGAACAGGGGCTCGTTAATGAAGCAATTCATATTGACGGCACACTGCCTGAAGTTGGAGATTTTAAACTTCCGGAAATAATACCTCTTGTCTTTGGTCCACACATACTTCACGGTTTTATGCGAAGACATCTTGTGCAGAGACCCGAATGCACTAACTCTCTCTGCAAATTCTGCGGCGAATGCTGGGAATATTGCCCTGCCGGGGCAATAACACACCATAAGAAAAAAATTTATTTTAATTATGACAAATGTATGAGATGTTACTGCTGTATTGAGGTATGTCCTCATGGTGCTTTAAGTGCACATGAAACAGTTACCGGCAAAATTGCAAGAAAAATTCTGAAAAGGTAGGATACTCTTTTAACACTGTCGCTGCACATTTTTGCGTGAAACCCTTACGGAACTGAAATGCCGGAGATAGAGGCAATGAGCCATTCCCGGTTTTGACCGTCACTTTTTTTGATTCTTATACTCGCATTGGTGAATGTTAGATATTGTCCTTTTTTATACATCCACGGTTCACCGCTATCCTCACCTGCCTCCAATGTCAATGACGGTATGTCAACAAGGTATCCCTCAACACCCATATATCTTTTTTCAGATAACGGGATGGGTTTAATATCACCAATCTCAATTTCCATGACCTTATATTTTTTCGACTCAAAATGCTTTATGATGACACCTTCAACAGTGCTTTCTGAAGGCGGGACTGAACATCCGGCATTACCGAGAAAAACGATAAGCACTACCACAGCATAGAGAGGGACACACTTCATTCTATCCAACTCCTCGTCCCTATGAAATCAAGTACTTTAAAGTGTGTACTAAACATTAAAACAGTAGTTTGTCAACCACACCTACCATTTCTATAACGGGAATTTCAGGAGCATTGTCTCCCAGTAATGTATTTGCAAGAACCTGAGAAGCGCTCCGGTATTTCAGGGAGACCTCAACAGTTAGTGGAGATACTGCATCAGCGGGTATGTAAAAAACATATGTTTCAATTGCATATCCCTTGGGCGGTATCCGGTGGTCAGAGAGTATCCTGTCTGCTTTTGCAACATTTATGACCTTTTCCCCTTTTTCATTGCCGAGATGCGTGTTATAGATTACTGTATTGTCAGCAATCTCGCCGTCTTCTTTAAGATTACCGGACCTGAGAATGGTTTTTCCTTGTGCATCAGTTATGTTTACATCAAGCCACATTTGCCTCACTTCTGTAAGCCCTGTTGGAAGATAATGCCCTGCTCCTGAGTTTATAACCTTGACTTTGATAAAGGAAAGCTCATTTTTCCTGTAAGCGTTACTTTTCATCAATTCCAAATCTGCAGCATTCTGAAGCCGTTCGACTGCCATCTGAGCGTGCACTTCGCTTCCCAGGAGCTTTGTTATAATAGCATTAGCACCCACAAAATAATGTGTCCATACATGTTCTCTCTCGGGTCCGCCATCACATGCCATGCCAGGATTGTCAGGTCTTTCGGTCTTCCCTGTTGAGGGAATTCCCGGGCGCTGCCTCATATGGCAGTCCTGACAGTTAACAGTGGTTTCAGGGTCACCTGTATTGTAAGGGCTATTTTTCCACTCATCGTATGTTTGTTCGATGGGCAGCTTATTCGCAGCGTGTGAGACATTATGGCAGAGACCGCAGAATTCAGACTTCGTATGCAGTTCCGAGTATTGTGTGGGATGGAAATCTGAATCTGCATCCTTACGAGGGCCAAGCATGGTAGAAGGGTCATCCTCTCCGCCTCCCGGTTCAACCTCATATCCTGCGTCACCTATATGTTTTACCTCGCTTATGTTATGACACCAGTTACAGAAAATCCCCTGGGCCGGAAGCTCTGCAAGTTTGTCATACTCATCCCCGGGAGACGTAATGGAATAAGAGCGGAAACCGAGCGGGGTATGACATTTAACACACGCCTTTAATTCAAGTATTTCCTCGCTTTTCACCGCCTCTCTGAAAAACAGTTTTGTGGCTGCTCTCCAGAGCGGGTCAGTAAAAGCCTTGCTGTGCATGGAGCCGTTCCACTGCTCATATATTTCCGAATGACATTCACCACACATAGAAGGCTCGATAAACTGGCTCACTCTGACCTTTTTAAAATCAAAGATTTCATGCTCCTCCATTTCACTGAGCTTTTTAATTTCTTTCTCCTCTTCTTTTTCAGAAACAGTTTGTCCGCCTACCTGTTCCCTGCTTGCCAGATATTCTGCGATTTTTAGAGCATCTACATCTGTGATGATTCCCCCTGAATGATTTGACATCCTCATTGTTGTCCTTTCCCATGCCCCCAGGTCTTTGCTCATGCTTAAAGCACGTTCAAGCGAATGACATTTATCGCACATTCTCTCAAATAAAATTTTACCTTCTTTTTCTGAGGCTGAGGCAAACGATACTGTAAAAAATGCTATAAAAACAAAAACAGCTATTTTCATGAAAAGCCTCCTCTCTCAGGCTTTTTGAGCTCTCTTTTAATTTTATTAAAGCCCCCTGCAGGCCTAAAATTTCGGCACAGGGAATCTTGTCCGCCACATTCTGAAGAATGTGGCGAAATCTCGCCCGAGGCAGAACATGTAAGTAGTTTAGTATGCTTCTCAATGAATCATACTAATGTAATAAATTGCTTATTATTAAATTCGCTCGTTTCGAGCTTTGTATTTTATTTTTATGTTACATTCACGCTACTTTATTTTATCTTAAACACAACCTGCGGCTTTTGACAATAACCCCATTAGAGATTTTACAATCTCTAACGGGGTAAACTTACATATCAGGCTTTGCAGAAATAAGATTGCAAACATACAGCGCTCACCATCACCGAACAAAAAAATAATCTTTCCGTGATAGAGGAGGTTAAGGTAACTTCAGGAACAGTATAAATACAATACATGCAAAAGCTTATATCTTTGAAAACTTAATTTGTTTCAGCTCTGAACCATCCCAGACAAACTTTCTCTTCTTGCGATTTTTTAACAGTTCTTTTTCTTCTAATACTGCCGCTACCAGTAAAGGCAAACCTATTGTGGCGTCTATATGCACTGTTGCTGATTGTGTGTAATCCTCTATTTTCCCCCAAGACTTTGCTTCTTCAAAAGTACACCCTGAAAGGCCACCCCATTTTGCATCGTCTGTTGTTATTTGTATTGCATACTGATGACCCGGGGCATTATATCCAAATACCTCGAGCATTGGCTCAATCTGCTGAATGTAATTCTTGGGCACACCGCCTCCTACGTAAAAGACCCCTGTCTTCCGGGCTAATTTGTCAATCTGCATTATCTCATAATTATCTTTCAGCAGATCTATGCCAAATGTATTCTTTGAACTATTATTTGAACAATAAACTGAAAGCCCTATTCCTATGCCGCTGTCATGAATCGTGGGGCAGAATACAGGTATTCCTTGTTTGTAAGCAGTCCTCATTATTGAATGCGGATCTTTAATTTTTTTGCCAAGCTCATGAAAAAATTCACGGGTGGAATGGAGCCTGTTTTCGAGGGTTTTGGGGTATTCTTTAAAAAAATCATCTGTCTTTAGAAACAATGTATCGTCTGCAAAGGTATCGTAAATCCTGTCAATTCGTAATTCCCGGAGCTGGTTGTCGTCTATTCCACTTGTACCTACATAATGATTGTATCCCTGACTTTCAAAAAAATCATGATACAAATTAGCCCCTGTTGAAACAAGCACGTCTATCATACTGAACTCAATCATATCTCTGACAACTCTCCGCATTCCCCCTGGTACCAGCGCTCCTGATAAGCCGAAAAATATCACTGCATTTTTGTCCGAGAGCATTGATTTAAAAACCGAGAAACATTTAGCAAGATTTCTACTCTGAAAAGAGGTATGCTGAAATGCATTAAGTATCCCGTTTACACTTCTGTTTTTCTTAAGATCAATATGTTTTATCTTTTTTGAAAGCAGACACTTTTTCATCCTCGACTTCTTATCCAAAATTCAAGCCTCCTTTTGAATTACTCTTATAGTGAGCATACATGCACTCAATCTTTGCCACTATTACAGAAAACAGGATTGCAATGAGAACTTTTACATAAAGAGGAACATTCATGTTAATGTAATCAACCCATTCGTCTGTCCCCGACTTAAAAGTCGGAGTTTGGACTTCGGCTGAGCTCCGTC
>DAOVVO010000011.1 GCA_030637135.1 Nitrospirota bacterium | reverse complement strand
TCGTCCTCTTTATCTCAAATTCGGCTTTATCACCTTCATAAAGCGGTTTGAATGGATCGCGTTTGCCTTTTGAGTCATACGTAAAAACTTCTTCTTTCTCTTCGGGTTCCTCCTTAATCACGTGCCTGGGTTTTATCTCTACTTTTTGCACCTCGGTGACTGCAGGTTTTGTTCCCTTCGCGGGAGGCGCTTTTTTCTCACACCCTGATAACACCGGTAAAACTAAAAAAATCGAACATAACATAACAAGTACTTCTTTCATGGTTTATCCTTTATTAAACATTACCATATCCTATTTAGTCACTGCTGAAAAAGTAGCAGCATTAAAACGAACCATAATTTTTTTAGTCGGTGTATTGTAATCCAACTCTATATTAGATAAATTCACAATACGTTGCAGCTGGCTTACTCTACTGAAAAACGCCCCGAGATTATGATAATTCCCCCTCACTTCAACCTTTACCGGGATTTCAATATAAAGACCATTTGGATCAGGCTTTTTTTCCTGCGGTCTCCACAAGAGTACTTCCAGTCCTGAGTTTATACCTAAATCCGATATCTGCTTGAGAAGGCCTGAAATCTCTTCTTCCTCTGGTAACTGCCGCTTCAACTCAGCAAGCTTAGCTTTTAACTGTTTATTCCGTGCTTTCAGTTCATCAAGTCTTCTAACCTTTACCTCGGCATTTGAAATATCATTCTCCAATTTTACAATGGTGTTCTGTACCCCTTTTATTTCGTTATTCTTTGGATAGTAAATAATCACAAGAAATAATATTACTACTAACAGGGAAGGAGCAACCGCAATGATTATCTTTACATATGCAGGCAGATTTTTTATGTTTGATAAATTAAACGCCATCTTATACTTTCATCCTAAAATTTATTTTAAAAACATATACGCCAACTTCTTTATATTTTTTCAGCTGTGATTCTACTAATGTAACATCGGTTAAATATTGAGATCTCTTTAAATTCTGGACATAATCAACAATGTCAGTGTTTGAAAAGGCAGCCCCCTGAAGCATCATCGGCTCTGCACCCTTTAAACGATTAATCCATACCCCTTGAGGAAGTGATGCGCTTACCTCCTCAAGAAGTCTCACAGGGACTTGCTGATTCTTCTTTAACTGCTCAATAACTTTAGTCCTTTGCTCAAATAATGCATTATCTGTTTCAAAATTTTTGACTTCTGCGAGCAGAACCTGTAATTCACCGAGTCTTTTTTCCTTGGCAACTTTTTCCTCTTTCAGATCAGAAACCTTGCCGATTAGGTAGAATGTGAAAACAGCGAGGACGAGAAGGACAACGCCCAGGATAAGAGCGCTCCTTATAATAAAGGAGTACAGCTCGATAACTTTCTTCTTGCGTTTTTCAGGCAGGAGATTTATTCGTATCATCTGTCCCCGATTCTCCTTAGTGCTAAACCTGTGGCAACCGCTACGACAGGACCTATCTTCATCAAATAGCCTTTATCAAAAGCATCCGGAACGTGTATGTTTTTAAAGGGTTCCACCATTTTGGCACTTACGCCAATTCTCTCCGTTAACAAAGGTACAAGATCTTTTACCAGGGCACATCCGCCACAGAGTATTATTTCGTTTAATTCCTCCCCCATTTTAGTCGTGCTCTTAAAAAAGTCAAAGGAACGGGAAATCTCCCCGACAATATCTTCAGAAGCAGACATTAAAACTGAAGCAACATCCTCCTGAGAAACTCCTTCGACCGTTTCACCGAACTTTAACCGCTCGGCATTATCATAAGAAACGGTAAACTCCCTCTGAAGTGCCTCAGAGAGCATATTGCCTCCGATAGAACTATCCCTTGTAAAAACAGAGACTCCCCCCTTAAGAATATTGATATTAATCGTGCTGGCACCAATATTAACAATCGCTATATTTTCATCTTCACTAAATTCATAATTAACTTCATAAATATTCTCGAGTGCAAAGGCATCGACATCAACAATTACAGAGGTAAGACCAGCCTCGTTGACAACAGATACATACTCATTTATTTTGTCTTTCTTCACAGCCACAATGAGAACATCCATTTGACTCTCATCCTGTCGCTGGTCAAGTATTTGAAAATCAAGGCTTACATCTTCTATATCAAATGGAATATACTGCTCTGCCTCAAATTTTATTGACTCGCTTAATTCATCCTCGGACATCTGCTGGAGAGATACTCTTTTGATAATTACTGAGGAATGACCTGAAACTGATATCGTGGCATCCCGTGCTTTAATGCTTGTCTCTGCAATCAGTTTCTTGATGGCTTCAACAACACGGGGGGCGTCAATAATAGATCCATCCACGATAAGCTCGGGAAGGAGGGAGACAATGCCTAGACGCTCGAGGTGATACCCTCCTTTGAACTCTTTCAGTTCAACTGCTTTGATATGTCTTGACCCGATATCTAAACCAATTATGCCCTTGCTGCCTAATATCATTACATCTATAAATATCAAAAAAATATTTTATTGTCAAGTGATTTCTGCACAAATTGAAAATTTTTTTTACACTATATGCTGTTCAAAAATTATACACATGGAAGGTTTTTTTAAAAAACAATTTTGCCTATTATTTTGTCTATAAAGTATTAAATGGTTATTACTCTATACTGAGTGCAGTACTGACTCTTTCAGGTGCATTCATTGACAAATTTTAAGAATTAATTTTAAAATTTCTTATGCTTCAAGAAATTGAAGAAACAACACCAACTACGAGAAAGCTTAAGGTCAACATACCCTCTGCTGTAATTGAGGCTGAAATTACGAGGGCCTACAATGAGTTAAGAACAACCGCTAAAATACCCGGTTTCAGGATAGGGAAAGTACCGCTGGCTCTCCTGGAGAAAAAATTCGGAAAAGAAATAGAAAACAAAGTGCTGGGAAAGGTTGTTCCTGAGTTCTATTTAAAAGCAGTTGAAGAAGCACAAATATCACCCGTAACGTACCCCGATATAGACGGACACCTTAAAATCACAAAAGACCAGCCGCTCTCTTTCACAGCTACCGTGGAAATAAAACCTGAAGTAAAAGACCTCAACTATGAAGGACTTACCTTAAATAGGAAACACTTCTCAGTAGAAGATGAGGAAATACAAACAGCCCTGAAAACACTTCAGGAAAACAGGGCACTACTTAAGGTATCTGACCGCCCACTAAAAGAAGGGGATATGGCTATTATAGACTGCGACGCCTTGATTGATGGAAAAGAAAGCAAAGAACTGTCATCTAAAGAATACCCCTTCATTATCGGTTCTCAAGGCCTGCCGAAAGAATTTAGCAACGCCCTGTTAGACAATAAAAAGGGAGAGAATATTGAAATTGCAATAAATTTTGAAACTACACATCCCAATAAAACCATAGCAGGGAAAAAAGTTCTCTTTAAAGTATTAATAAAAGAAATTAAGGAAAAGGTTCTCCCGGCATTAGATGATGAATTTGCAAAAGGTTTTCAATGCAGCACTGTTGAGGAAATCAAAAAGAAATTATACGAAAAAATATATAATAGGAAGAAAAAACAAACAGAAAATGAATACAAAAAGCAGCTCATTGACCATCTTATCAGCAGCCACACATTTGAGGTTCCATCTTCCATGGTAAAGAAAGAGCTCGATTTTCTCATTTATGAGGCAAAACAGAATGCCGCGAGTAAAGGTGAACCTGTAAAATCAGATGAAGAGTTATCAAATGCACTTGAACAGCAGGCGCGTAGAAATGTAAACGGGATGGTTATTCTCGATGCTATAGGCAAAAAAGAAAAAATTGAAACAAGCGAAGAAGATGTTAAAAAGGCTATAGATGAAATTGCTGCTGAGAATGAAATCAAACCTGAGGATGTAAAAAAGTTATTTATAATGAAAGACGGCTCTTTGGACGGGTTTAAAAACAGATTATACACTGATAAGGTCTTGGATTTTGTTTTATCTAAGGCACTCATTCAGTGACTTGTATGGTTAAGATATAAACATTAAAAGACCGAGGGAGAGGAAATGAGCTTAATACCGATAGTAATCGAACAGACAGGGAAAACAGAACGGGCATATGACATATATTCACGCCTTTTAAAAGACAGGATTGTCTTCATTGGCTCACCAATAGATGATATTGTCGCTAATACGGTTATAGCCCAGCTTCTTTTTCTTCAGACTGAGGACCCTGACAAGGACATACATGTATATATTAATACACCGGGCGGGGAGGTTTCTTCAGGTCTTGCTATTTTTGATACAATGCAATATGTAAAGCCTGATATTGCTACATACTGTATTGGGCAGGCCACCAGCATGGGCGCACTACTCCTTGCTACCGGTGCAAAAGGGAAGCGTTTTGCTCTCCCCCATTCCCGTATAATGATACATCAGCCAATAGGCGGGTTTTACGGGCAGGCAACTGATGTTGAAATACATGCCAAAGAGATTCTGAAATTGAAGGATACATTAAATAATATACTCGCAGAACATACCGGTCAGCCTCTTGAGAAAATACATATAGACACAGAAAGAGACTATTTTATGTCCGGTCAGGAAGCAAAAGAATACGGCATTGTTGACGATGTTATAGCTTCAGCTGGTAGTAAATAATTGGGAGAAATTAATGGAAGGAAACAAAATTAAAAAACATGATGACTCATTAAGATGTTCTTTCTGCGGCAGGGGGCAGGATGAGGTCAGGAAACTCATTGCAGGACCTACGGTATTCATATGCGATGAATGTGTCGGGTTGTGTAACGAAATTATTGCAGAAGAAATCGATTCTTCTTTTGATATCTCTGTTTCAACAAAGCTTCCTGCTCCGAAAGAAATCAAAAGTTATCTTGATAATTACGTAATAAATCAGGAAAAGGCCAAGAAGATTATTTCGGTTGCAGTACATAACCATTACAAGAGGATAAACAATCCCCTGGACTCTGATGTTGAACTACAAAAGAGCAATATCCTGCTTATAGGTTCAACCGGAACAGGCAAAACCCTGATGGCTCAGACCCTTGCAAGGCTCCTTGATGTTCCCTTTACCATTGCTGATGCCACAACACTCACTGAGGCAGGGTATGTAGGTGAAGACGTAGAAAATATAATACTGAAACTCCTTCAAAAAGCGGATTATGACGTTGAAAAAGCACAGCGAGGAATCATCTATATCGACGAGATAGATAAAATCAGCCGTAAGAGTGATAACCCCTCCATAACAAGAGACGTTTCAGGCGAAGGAGTTCAACAGGCGCTTTTAAAGATTATTGAAGGAACCATTGCAAACGTACCGCCTCAGGGAGGGCGAAAACACCCGCAGCAGGAATTTATTCAGGTAAATACAACAAATATTTTGTTTATCTGTGGGGGTGCATTTGTAGGGCTTGATGAAATTATCGAACAAAGGACAGGTAAAAAAATAGTCGGTTTTCATTCTGAATTGAAAAGCACAAAAGAGAAGAAAATAGGGGACATCCTTAAGGACATTGAACCTCAGGATTTGATTAAATATGGACTTATACCGGAATTTGTGGGGAGACACCCGATTACAGCAACGTTAAACGAACTTGACGAAGCAGCACTCATAAAAATTCTCATTGAACCCAAGAACTCACTAATAAAACAGTACCAGAAGTTGCTCTCCTTTAATAACGTCACGCTCAAATTCACGAATAAAGCCATCTCTTCTATATCACATGAAGCCATAAAACGTAAAACCGGCGCACGGGGACTGAAGGCTATTATTGAAGAGGTAATGCTTGATGTAATGTTTGATATCCCATCTCAGAGCGATATAAAAGAATGCCTTATAACCGATGAGGCAATCACAAAAAAAGAAAAACCCATCCTCACCTACAAAAAACACGTCGAATCTGCCTAACATAACACCGCTAAAAAACTCTATCCTAAAGAAAAAACAAATTCCATTTGCTAAGTCGTTCGACACATAAATTCGGTGACAAATTTTTTTCGCTCAGGACTTAGTGCTGAGTGAGCAGAAGTGGTGATAACATTGTTTAAAATACGTCACCATACGTACGAATCGAAGCACTCAGCAACAGATTTATAATCTCTAAAGGGCATAACGTCCACATTTTTAAAACTAAAAGAGTTTTATCATGGTCGGAATCAACTCCCGGAGTTTCTGTACGTCTGATACGTTCATACAACTCGTGCCGGGACTCGTTACCGAATATCAACCGGTATGGCTCGTCTCGACGTACCGGCATGATTGGGTCATTATGATTTATTTGAATTGTGGGACGCGTGATGTGCTCTTTCTCCTGGACACACAGAGTGGATTTTGCTGAATTTTTACGGTACTTCTTAAATGTTAGGTCTCAGAAAAAATGTCTTTTATTTTTTTTTTACGCCTTAATGCATGTGTAAGCAGAAGTCTGAATTTTTCTTTCAGTTCTGCATTTTTTAAACTTTTGATAGTATCTTCTACGTACGTGGCGTCTTCGTCAGACAGCGTGTACATATCATGAGCTGTTATTTTATATCCTGGGGTTTCAGGCAGTTTTCCGAGCCTGAATCTTACCTCATCAATCTTATATGGTTTGAGTTTCTCCACAATTTCCTGCCTGTAAAAACTCAGGTGGTGCATCCACTGGGGGGTTTCAACAGTAATAAAAATTGTCCTGCCTTTAATGACATCAGGGAAGGTGTGTGATGCAAGCGTTTGTCCAGCGAGCTGTGTCCACTGTTTTTTTATCCTGGTGAGGGCCGGTCCTGTCTCTAAACCGTAATCGCCAATAAACCTTTTGAGGATACTGCCAACACGCTGCATACGTTTAACTGTTACCTTATACCAGCACCCTGTAACAACCGATGATATTACGTGTTATAGTGCCTTATGCATTATACCGCTTTTTTTACCAATCCTGATCGCAGGCAGCGTGTACATACATGTACTCGCTTGACCCCGCCATGAGCAGTGAAAATCCTTACCTTTTGAAGGTTAGGGGCAAACACGCGTTTTGTTCTATTATTTGCATGACTTACGTTGTTCCCTGATATTTTTTTCTTTCCGCAAACAGAACAGACAGCCATCTGTAATATACCTCCTCATATTCAATAAATATATTGATTTTAAATAATTTTAAACCTCTGAAGATTGCAATAAAAGTAATTTTTATGATAACATTTTAAGAAATAATCTTACAACTCTAAAAATTCAGAGAATATAAGGGGAAAGTAACATATAAATGGGAAAAATAAGGGTTCATGAATTAGCTAAAAAGCTCAATATTACCAGTAAAGAAGCGCTTTCTAAACTTGCAGAACTCGGCTCTCAGGCAAAGAGTCATGCTTCAAGTGTGGAAGAAAAAATAGCAAACAAACTCCTGAAAAAAGCTCCTAAACCGAAAAAAACCGTTGTACAAAAAACAAAGGAAAAAACCAAAACTACCCGTGTTACCAAGGCAAAAACAGTCAAAAAGCCAGCTCAAAGAAAACCGAAAAAAATTGTTGAACCAGAAGAAAAAGTTGATAAAGAAATAGAGAAAGAGGTTGAAAAGGAAAAAATAAAAAAGAGCTTACCCACTCCTAAACCACTGATCGAACATCCACCAGAAGAAAAGCATGTGCCCCCTGTTGAAGAAGCCGAAGAAGAGGAAATCAAAGTTCCTGACAGGTTCAAAAAAGAAATCGATTTAGACAGGGCAACAAAATTTAAGGCAAAACCCGGAATGCAACGGGCATTTGATACGATAAAGAGAGTTGATATAGTAAAAAAATGGCATGGTTTTAAACCATTTCATAAAAAATATGAAAAGAAAAAAACCCATGTGCAGAAAACTGAAACCAAGGAAGTACCACTTCCCACACAACCACGAAAACGTGTATTGAAATTCCAGGAGGGTACAACTGTAAAAGAATTCGCTGAACTTATAGGGCAGAAACTTCCTGAAGTTATAAAAAAATTTATGGAACTCGGTTATATGCCGACCATAAATCAGCCTGTTGATAATGATGCATCCCAGATTGTTGCAGAAGCTTTTGGTTTAAAGATTGAGCTCACACCCGTTGAAAGCGAAGAACCTATCCTAGAAGAACAAGAAGTTGATGCTTCTAAACTTCGTCCGAGACCCCCGATTGTGACCATAATGGGGCATGTAGATCATGGAAAAACGACCCTCCTTGACGCGATAAGAAAAACAAAAGTAACTGAAACGGAAGCAGGGGGGATAACACAGCACATCGGCGCATATAAGGTCACATTAAAGGACAAAGAGATTGTTTTTCTGGATACCCCTGGCCACGAGGCATTTACAATAATGCGGGCAAGGGGTGCAAAGGTCACTGATATCGTTGTTCTCGTTGTGGCAGCTGATGACGGTGTTATGCCCCAGACCATTGAAGCTATTGATCATGCAAGGGCTGCTCATGTTCCGATACTAGTGGCTATTAACAAGATTGATAAACCCGATGCAAATGTAACAAAAGTAAAGAACGAACTCTCTAAATACAATGTGGTACCAGAAGATTGGGGTGGACATAATATTTTTGTTGAAGTCTCGGCAAAGGCAAAAAAAGGGATAGGAAATCTCCTTGAAATGATTTTGCTCCAAGCAGAAGTTATGGAACTAAAAGCTAACTACGATAGATTGGCCAAGGGAACAATAATTGAGTCAAGGCTCGACAAAGGCAGAGGTCCTGTCGCAACAGTTCTCGTTAATGCCGGTTCACTTAAGGTGGGAAATGCCTTTATAGCAGGCACACTCGCTGGCAAAATCCGTGCTCTTATAGATGACAACAGTCGCAGGATTGAACAATGCGGACCTTCAACCCCTGTTGAAGTAATTGGATTTCCTGATGTTCCCAAGGCAGGTGATATTTTTGTGATTGTTGATGATGAGAGAAAGGCAAGACAGATTGCCATGAACAGACTTCAAAAACAGAAATCTGCCGAGGTTTTAAAAATGAGGAAACTCAGCCTTGACGATCTACACAGCAAAATAAAAGAAGGCGACATAAAGGAGCTCAATATTATTATAAAGGCAGATGTCCAGGGCTCTGTGGAGGCTGTTAAAGATGCCCTTGAAAACCTCACCCACCCGGAAGTTAAATTAAGAGCAATTCATACCGGCGTAGGTGGAATAAATGAATCTGATGTTATGCTCGCCTCTGCATCCAATGCCATTATTATAGGGTTTAATATCAGACCTGAGACAAAGGCACAGATTATCGCAGAAAAAGAGGGTGTGGATATACGGCTTTACAGTGTCATTTATGAAGCCATCGAGGATGTTAAAAAAGCACTGGAAGGACTTCTCAAGCCGACCATCACTGAGAAAATCCTTGGAAGAGCTGAGGTAAGAAAGACCTTCACCATATCAAAGTTAGGAACGGTCGCGGGATGTTATGTCCTTGACGGAACAATAACGCGGACAAGCTCAGGGATCAGAGTTATAAGAGACAGTATTGTTATATACGATGGCAAAATAAATACACTCAAAAGATTTAAAGATGATGTAAGGGAAGTTCAGTCTGGGTATGAGTGCGGTATAATGATAGAAAATTTTAACGACATCAAGGTTGGAGATATTCTGGAAGATTACATCAAAGAAGAAGTAGCAGCCAAGTTTGAATAAAAACCTGAATATATTCAAACATTTCATAGTAAACTCTTCACACTAACAATATCACAATGTTTACATCCAACTCACAAGCATTGAGAGTCAAATAATATTCAATAAAAAATTATTTATGTTTGAACATTGGATAAGAGGTCCCTCTTATTCAGGACAGGATGTGGTTATCGTGATTTTAAATAATCGGGAATATTTTGACATACGTGTTTTGGATTTAAAATTATATTTTAAAATATGATAGTCGGTCTTCTCACTTTAGAATTATATCTTTCTGAAGCACAGTCCTTAAAAGAAAAACGTATCATAATAAAAAGTCTCAAAGACAGAATTAAAAACAAATTCAATGTTTCTATTGCAGAAGTGGATGCAAATGATCTCTGGCAGCGGAGCATTCTCGGTGTCGCCTGTGTTGCAAATGAAACAAAAATGGTAAACCAAATTCTTAATGGTGTCATGGGTATCGTTCTCAAGACTCATTCTGCAGAACTACTTGATTCAAGAATGGAAATGCTATAATAAAAATTAAACATAAAAGATTTAAATTAATGTTTTTTTATGTGTGCAGTCTAACTTATTATATTACTTCAACAATTTTGATATATGAAACCTGATATTTTGAATATTTTAAGAGACTTATGCATCCCTATAAACGTTCAATAAGAGTGAGCGACTTAATAAAAGAGGAAGTCGCTGATATTATAATGCACAGGCTTAAGGATCCCCGGCTTGGATTTATCACTGTTACCGAGACACGGGTAAGCAATGACCTGAGGCATGCAAAAATATTTGTGAGTGTTTTAGAGGATGCAAAGAAGGATGAATCACTTAAGATACTCATATCATCAGCGCGTTTTATAAGAAGCGAGCTGGCTCAAAGAGTTAAAATAAAATTTATTCCTGAACTTGTGTTTAAATTAGATGCGTCAATAGAATACAGTGCAAAGATAAACAAGATGCTCAATAATATTAAATCATCAACCCCTCCTTCTCATGACGATGAAAATCTCACCTAAACTTCTGAACGTAATAAACGAAAACAAAAACTTTCTCATTATAAGCCATATAAATCCAGAAGGAGATGCAATCGGATCATGTATTGCCCTTGCACTCGGTCTCAAAAAAATAGGCAAATCCGTATACATCCTCAACAGGGATCCTGTGCCCGATATTTTAAAGTTTTTACCTCATTTAAATATGGTCAGCCATGAGATTCCTTCCCGTGAGTTCGATGTTCTCTTTGTGGTAGACTGCGCAACGTTTGAGAGAACAGGGCTAAAAAACCTCAGAGCAAAAACCTCTGTTATTATTGACCACCATGTACCCTTATCGGCAGTTACAGGCAGTAAACCTTACATTCACCCCGGACTCAGCTTGATTGATCCGAAGGCATCAGCAACAGGAGAACTCATTTACAAACTCCTTCGTTCACTTGAAATTCCCATCGACAGGGACATGGCGGTAAATCTATACGCAGCTATTTATACCGATACAGGCGGCTTCAGGTATTCCAACACAAACCCTGAAACACTGAAAATTGCCTCGCACCTCATTGAAGCCGGGGCAAACCCCTGGGAAGTAACAAAAGAAGTATACGAAAACTTTCCCTTGAAACGTTTAAAGCTTTTAGCTCTGAGCTTAGCCACTCTTGAAAAGAAAGATAACATAGCATGGATTACCGTGACCCGTGATATGTTTAAAAAAACGAAATCTTCTGTCGAAGACACCGATAACTTCGTGGATACCCCGAGGGCGATTAAGGGAGTGGAGGTTGCTGCGCTGTTCAGGGAAGATGGAAAAAATTTATATAAAATAAGCTTACGTTCAAAGGGGACAGTAGATGTGGAAAAAATTGCGAGAACCTTCGGAGGCGGAGGACACGCCAACGCTGCAGGGTGTCGATTAAACGGTTCTCTCTCACAGATAAAGGAAAAGATTTCCAGGGCTGTTAAGGAAGCAATGAGATAAATGTAAACCCCGTTAGAGATTTTACAATCTCTAACGGTATGCGCCGACGGTGATGTTCTCTAACGGGGTAAATAGATTTTTTCTTAATTTTATATGTGATTTATAATTTCTAATTATTTTGAATGGATTTGATAATTTCCCTCAATAAACCAAAAGGCCTTTCATCACATAAAACAGTTACTAAAATAAAAAAAATATTTAAGGCTCACAAGGCCGGTCATACAGGGACTCTTGACCCCACGGCTACCGGCGTTCTTCTCGTCTGTTTAAATAAAGCAACAAGGCTCGCCTCATATTTTACTTCCCTTGATAAGGAATACAAGGTAGTGATGAAACTCGGCGAGACAACCGATACACAGGACGCAGAAGGAACTGTCATTAAAAAAGCTGACAGGATTAATATTGACAGGAATATGCTTAAACATACGTTTAAATCCTTTGAAGGCGAGACACTACAGAAACCACCGATGTTTTCAGCATTGAAACACAAAGGAAAGCCTCTCTACAAATATGCAAAAAAGGGGCTCGAAATCCCCATCGAACCAAGAAAGGTTTCTATACATCACATTGAACTTTTAACTGTCGACCCACCTTTTGTGTCTTTTAAGGCTCTCTGCTCAAAGGGTACATACATGAGGACATTATGCAACGATATAGGGGAAAAACTCGGTATTGGAGCACATCTTTTCGAGCTCGAACGCACAGCAGTGGGACCATTCACTATTCTTAACAGTTTGAACATGGAAGAATTAGATACAGTCAACGTTAACAAGCTTCCAAACAGAGGTATTGATACAATGGACAGCGCCCTTTCATGGATGCCGGAATTAAAAATCAAGGAATCGCTGTTACATGCGGTTAAAAACGGGGTACCGATTAAAATAAATGATTTCACTAACTTTTCCGATACTCTGAAAACAGATTCGAGCATTAAAATAAAATCACCTGACGGTGAATTCCTTGCAGTCGGGAGGTTTGTTTCAGATAAAAAGATAGTCAAAATGGATGTTGTCTTTGGAACATAAGGACATATGAGACCGGTGGATATCCTTACATTCGAATTTCTCTCCTTTCTATTCAGCCTCACCGTCATTTTTATAGAGTATATACCCCATGCTTACACGCTTCTTTTTATTTATGTTATTTTAATCGCTGCACTTTATCTACTGATTTATCTCAAGGCCAAACGTGACGGACGGTTAGTAAGGGCACTCTATGACCTTGTTTTCCCTGTTATGGCTGTGCTGCTTATTTTTGATAGCCTCTCGGCGGATTTATACGCTATTTAAACCCTGTAACTTATGATGAATTGTTAATACGAATAGATTATGTAATGTTCAACGGATACCCAACTGTTGCTTTAGAAAAAATTACAACTCCTTTACTCACTGAGGTTCTTCAGCTTGCTTATACATCTTATTATTTTCTTCCGATAATTCTGTGTGCAACATTGAAAATGAAAGGGAAAAGCACAGAATTTGACAGAGCACTTTTTCTCATCATCCTGTGTTTTTTTCTGTCATATATTGGATACATCCTCGTACCCGTAATAGGTCCACGGTATACAATGAACCATTTCCAGGATATCGAGCTTCATGGCATCCTGCTGAGAGATACCATTACAGCATACAGAACAGTCTTGAAGGCATCAAGAGAGACGCTTTTCCGAGCGGTCATACAGCCGTTACGCTTGTTGTGCTTTGCCTCGCTTACAGATTCCAGAAAACGCTTTTCTGGTTTTTTCTTCCGTTTGTCCTTGCATTAATTGCAGCAACCGTATATTTACGTTATCATTATGTAATTGATGTTGTGGCGGGAATTGTGCTTTCTGTCTTAACAGTATTTATTGGAGAGAAATATTTCTACTACTGGGAAAAGAAGAACGTTAGAAAAAATGCAGAAATCATCTAACATACGTAAACACGCATTAGTAATAAACATAAAAGTTCAGCCTTATTCATCCCGTGCAGGGATTGTCGGTCCTTATGGCGATGGTTTGAAAGTAAAGCTCACATCATCACCTGTCGAGGGAAAAGCTAATAAAGAACTTATAGATGTGCTTGCAAAAAAATTCAAAATCACAAAAAACAATGTTGAGATAATCTCGGGCAGAACGTCAAAACATAAGATTGTGAAATTACACGGTGTCGAGAGTATCGAAGACAAGATAAGAAGCGACTAATTCACTATAAATAATTTTCGTTATAATCGGCAATGAACGGTTCATCAAGAATTAACATTCCGCTTCAGTTTTTACAACTTTCATATAATTCATAATCCCTTGGGGATCGCATTCTATACACATGTCTATACCCTGGATAATCTGTATATCCTCACAGAGGAGATAAGCCCTCTTCAGTTCAAAATTATCAATTCTTTTCAACACCAACGATTTGGGTCTGATATAAACTTTTCCACAATTCATGCATATCCATATAAAATTATGTTTTGCGGATTCCAAGCATTTTTCACACACATAAATTGTTACCCCGGACATGGCTTCAGTATGGTTTGATGTATATTCATTCTTACAAACACTGCACTGTTCAACCTTGTTATTAACATCTAACATTATGACCTCGCTTTTATTACATTCTGCTGTTTATAAATGCCTCCCCGTTTCACCATACCCCAAAACCTGCCTCTGGTCTCCTCCTACTCCTACATGAGGAATATGCAATTGTTATACCTCTCCCCATTTGGAAAACACAGTATGGCGTATTTTCTTTCTTTTACAAACAATGCAATATGCAGGAAGTTGCTTAATTTACACGATAATTTGCTAAATCATGCTATTTTTAGGTATCCCGTTGTGTGTGCTTCTTTTATCCCGTGGAATATCGTAAAAATCAGATGGTATGTTGAAAGGTATTGTTGCAAAATACGCACATAGTGCGCTAGATAGCTCACAGGAGTTACGGTCTTAGAAAGGGGGGGATATTTCATATGGGAGACATTTTGCCGATGATTATTTTAAAATTAAAGACACTGTAGCACGTCGATACGTCTCGTACCGAGAATTGCTACAAGCTAGAGGGAACCTGCCTGCGGCAGGCAGGCCTGACTGCCCTGCCTACCGGCACCTGTCTGCTCTATGAGTCGTAGACCGATAGGTAGAGGCAGGCCTTGCCTACCGGCAGGCAGGCGTCAGGCACATTACGTTCGCTCTTTCATTATAAAGTATGATTGATCTGAAGAAGAGATTAAATCCGTCACAGTTTCAGGCAGTAACTACGATTAACGGTCCTGTCCTTGTAATTGCAGGTGCTGGGTCAGGTAAGACGAGGGTTATAGAATATCGTGTTTTAAATCTCGTGCAGAATAAAATCAGCCCGAATTCAATCCTTCTTTTAACCTTCACAAGAAAAGCAGCCCGCGAAATGATTTCACGTGCATCAAGACATGACCCCGATTGTAAAAATGTTGAAGGAGGTACATTCCACTCTTTTGCTTACAAACTATTAAAAAAATACTCAAAGATTCTGGGACTCTCGAATGCATTTACCGTTTTAGATGAGGGGGACGCTGGCGAGGCGATTCACAGATGTGCTGCTAAAATGGGTTTTTACGAAAGAGAGAGGAGATTCCCCAAAAAAGATACCCTGAGGTCAATCATCAGCATGTCAATAAACAAAAATACTTCCATCGGGGAGATTATAAAGAAGGAATATCCCCATTTCATGCATGACCTCTCTGATATAGAGAAACTCAGAACGACATATGTTGAATATAAAATAAACAAAAACTACCTGGACTATGATGATTTGCTCGTATTTCTACGTATCTTGCTCGAAAATCAGGATGTAAGGGATAAACTCGCACGTAAGTATAAATACATTATGGTAGATGAATACCAGGACACAAATACCATTCAGGGCGATATAACATACCTTCTGTCTGAACAGAACAGGAATATTATGGCTGTCGGGGATGATGCTCAGAGTATTTATGGGTTCAGGGGGGCTTCTCACGAGAATATCATGGAATTTCCTAAAAGGTTTCCTGAATGCACTACTGTCAAGCTGGAAGCAAATTACCGCAGTACACAGGCGATCCTTGATATAGCGAATGCAGTCCTGGAAAATATGAAAAACAAATATTCAAAGTGCCTCAGCGCAGCAAAAAAACAGGTCGGACAGAAGCCCCGGTTTCTGTTCTTTAAGGATATATATGATGAGGCAGAGTGGGTTGCTGATACCATAAAAAAACAACTTGATGAAGGTGTTCCACTAAGTCACCAGTGTGTTTTATTCAGGTCACTGTATCTTTCAATACCCCTGCAATCTGAACTGAGCAGGAGAAACATTCCCTACCAGACGTTCGGAGGTCTTAAGTTTTATGAGACCGCACATGTCAAGGATGTAATCGCTCATCTGAAGGTAATTGCAAACCCGAAAAATGAACTTGCCTGGAACAGGGTTTTAATGCTTATTGAGTGGATAGGCCCGAAAACAGCTTCCCGGATTACTGACGAATGTATGGGTCATTCTTCTTTAAAAGAAATGCTAACACACGTATTTCCTCACTACACTAAAAACCAGAAGTATTCGGAAAAGCTGGATAAACTGAGTGAACTGCTGAAGACAATATATGAAGAAAAAATGCACGTAGGTGAAAAATTTGAGGTAACCCTTACATATTATATCCCGCTCTTAAAAGAAAAATATGATGACTGGCATGTAAGATTGAAAGATTTGGAAACTTTACGGCAGATATCCATGAGATATGGTTCGCTCGATGAGCTGTTAGAGGATTTCGCTATCGAGCCTCCTGAAAGAGGGGTCTGGAGGGTAGAGCCTGAGACCAAAGAAGAAGAAAAGCCTTTGACGCTCTCTACAATGCATTCGGCAAAGGGTTTAGAATGGGATACTGTATTTATCATGAGCCTTGTTGACGGAATACTACCCATAACGTTTTCATTGGATAGTGAAGATGAAATTGAAGAAGAGCACAGGTTATTTTATGTTGCTGTCACAAGAGCAAAAAACAGACTCTTCCTGACTGTACACCACGAGGGAACCAGAGGCGGGATTACCCAATTTAACAAGTTCTCCCGCTTTGTTGATATCCCAAACGTTTTTGCAAAATTAGATGTTGAAGATACCTCCAAACCAATAAGAAAGGAAATTTCTCAAAGAGAGGCAAAAGAGACTCCACCACTATATGATAAAAAATCACTCCTGGAAAGGATAATCAGATTTTATAAGTGATATGTTCAGGTTTTAATCATCCTTTGGAGTGCTTTCAGGCAATGCTCTCTCTCAAGAATGCCTTGCAATTGCGTTGTATAAAGCATATCGTGTAAGAAATGAATATACGTCTTTTCAAGAATCTTTTCTGAAAAGTTCTCTTTTTCATGTCATGAAACGTATACAGTACGTTAAGCTGCTATAATTCATAGTATCAGGAAGGAGAAAACTATGAAACGCGCAACAACAACCATCTTATTGATGTTATGTTCGTTCATGTTAGCCTGCAGTGATATACGCAGTGAACCGGTTGAATACACTGCAGATAACGTTGTCTTACAAGGGTACCTGGCCTATGATAACAGCATCACGGGAAAACGACCGGGGTTACTCGTGGTTCATGAATGGTGGGGACATAATGACTATGCCCGAAAACGGGCCAGAATGCTTGCTAAACTTGGTTATACCGCACTTGCGGTAGATATGTACGGTAATGGCAAACAGGCAGAGCATCCCAAAGAGGCCGGGAATTTTGCCAGTGAGATTATGCAGAATAAGGATCTTAGATATGCGCGGTTCATGGCTGCCCTGAACCTGTTAAGGCAACACGAGACAGTTGATACCGAGCGCATTGCCGCAATCGGGTACTGTTTCGGCGGGAGTGTCGTGCTGCACATGGCCCGCTCCGGTCTGGACCTCGATGGTGTGGTCAGCTTTCATGGAGGATTATCTACTCAAGAACCAGCTCAGCCAGGTGCGGTGAAGGCCAGGATTTTGGTATGCCATGGAGAAGAAGACAAGTTAATACCATCCGAGCAGGTTGCCACATTCAGGGATGAAATGCAGAAAGCCCGGGCTGATTTCAGGATTATCAGCTATGAGGGAGCCAAACACAGCTTTACCAATCCTGATGCGGACTCCTATGCCAAGAAATTTAACCTGCCTGTGGGATACAATGCAGAAGCTGATAAACAATCATGGGCAGACATGCAGAAATTCCTCAAGACCACTTTTGAAAAATAGGAACATTTAACAGCTTCTTGTTGATTTCCATGTGCAATCCCGCATTATAGATCAAAATTCAAAAATCACCTTTTCAGAAAGAAAGAGATAGAGAGGGAAAGTTGCTGATAACACCTACAAGTCATCAGTTTTGACGATTTTGTAAATTATTGATTACCGGTTAAAATCATCGTGTAATGATTTGATAAAGTTGAGATAATTAGAATCTTTTTCAATAATCACAACTCCAATCCCGTTTTTCAACTTCCCAATTGCACTTCTTAACGCCAGAGGTTCTCTATATGCTGTTATGACTTTTCCTGTTACTTTTGACGTTGAGCCGTCTGGGAGATAAATTGCTATGTGAATTATTGTATCCGGTTCTGGGGAATGGTCTGTCCTTATAAACAATCCTTTCATTGAAAAATTACTGGTTTTTCCTTTATAAGTTGTTTCGTTTACTACAAATTCTACTTCACAACGCTTTGTAAATCTTTCATATTGCCTCTTAGCCATGCTTTAACCCTCAGAAAAAATAATAAACGTTAGCCAATAATTT